>CAZUQY010000277.1:0-4637 GCA_964622935.1 uncultured Bacteroidales bacterium
TGATATTTTTTATTATTTTTGTCAGCCAATTAAAATTAGTAATAAATTGATATAAAATTAAATAATTTAACTCATAGGATTGTTATATGAAAACTTATCAAACCGACCAAATTAGGAATATTGCCCTCGTTGGTAACTCAGGTTCCGGCAAAACAACTCTTGCCGAAAGCATGTTACAAATAGGAGGCGTCATTAAAAGAAAAGGTGACATTGGAAGCAAAAATACAGTATCTGATTACCGCCCAATAGAGCAAGAAAACGAAAATTCATTATTTTCAACAGTACTATATACTGAAATAGGAAATACAAAAATCAATATTCTTGACAACCCAGGAATGACTGATTTTATTGGAAACTTAGTTTCATCTTTATTCCCTACAGATACTGCTCTAATGGTAATAAATGCACAGAATGGTGTAGAGGTTGGCACAGAAATTCATAACCGCTATATTGATAAAGCTGGCAAACCAATGATTATTGCAATCAACCATCTTGATCATGAAAAAACGAATTTCGAGAAATCAGTCGAAATGGTTAAAGAATCTGTTGGTGGAAATGCTGTAGTTGCTCAATTCCCTGTTGACCAAGGTGTTGATTTTACTTCAATTATCGACGTGATTACGAATAAGATGTACACAATTAAAGGTGCTAACATCACTATATCTGACATTCCTGCTGAGCATGCTGACAAAGCAGAAGAATACAAAACAGAACTTATTGAAAAAGCTGCTGAAGCTGATGAATCTTTAATGGAAATCTTCTTCGAGAATGACACTTTGACAGAAGCAGAAATGATAAAAGGTATTGCTGCAGGTTTACCACAAAGAGGTATTTTTCCAATCTTCTGTGTAAATGCAAAAACAGACCTAGGTGTTAAAAGACTTATGGAGTTTATCTCTAGCGTATCACCATCTCCAGACAAATTCTCTGCAGTTAAAGATACTGAAGGAAAAGAAATTATTTGTGATGCAAGCGGAAAGCCATTATTGTTCATTTTCAGAGCATCAACTGAAGAACATATTGGAGAAATTTGCTTTTTTAAAGTTCTTAGAGGAACACTAACAGAAAGTATCGATTTATATAACCCAAAAACAAATTCAAAAGAGAGACTTTCTACATTATTTGTTTGTGCAGGTAAAAATAGAGAAAAAGTTGATAAATTATATGCTGGTGACATTGGAGCAACAGTAAAACTAAAAGCTACAAAAACTTGTGATACATTAACTGCTCCTGGTGATGATACTGAGATGCCAGATATAGCATGGCCAAATCCTAAATATAGAGTTGCAGTTAGAGCCTTAAGTGAAGGTGATGACGAAAAATTAGGTGAAGCTCTAAATAGATTAAGAGACGAAGATCCAACAATCTTAGTTCAATATTCTAAAGAATTAAAACAGTTATTAGTTCAAGGTCAAGGTGAATATCACTTAAATATCATGAAATGGCATTTAGACAATCAATTTAAAATTGAAACTGAATTCCTTAAGCCTAAGATTCAATATCGTGAGACTATTACTAAAAAAGCTGCTGCTCACTACCGTCACAAGAAACAATCAGGTGGTGCAGGACAATTTGGTGAAGTTAACTTAATAGTTGAGCCTTACATAGAAGACATGCCAGACCCAACAATGTACAAAATCGACGGAAAAGATTATAAAATCTCTGTTCGTGGAAAAGATGAAATTAAGTTGGATTGGGGTGGTAAACTAATTTATTACAACTGTATAGTTGGTGGTTCTATTGACGCTAGATTTTTACCTGCAATCCTAAAAGGAATTATGGAAAAGATTGAAACCGGTCCACTTACAGGTTCTTATGCAAGAGATATCAGAGTTTGTGTTGTTGATGGTAAAATGCACCCTGTTGATTCAAACGAAATCTCTTTTAAACTAGCAGGTCGTCATGCATTTAGTACTGCATTTAAAAATGCTGGACCAAAAATTATGGAACCTATTTATACCCTCGAAGTTCTCGTACCAGGAGACAGAATGGGTGATGTAATGAGTGACCTACAAGGACGTCGTGCTATCGTTCAAGGAATGAGCAGCGAAAAGGGATTTGAAAAAATCACTGCAAGAGTACCACTAGCTGAAATGTCTTCTTACTCTACAGCTCTCCGCTCAAATACAGGAGGTCGTGCAATGTTCGAAATGTCATTCTTCGAATATCAGCAAGTACCACCAGATGTTCAGGATCAACTTCTTAAAGAATATGCCGAAAGTCAAGAAGACGAATAAATATATAATATATACATACAGAAAGCTGCCTCAAAGGGCAGCTTTCTTTTGTTAACAATGAACCGATAACAAAAAATAAAATCTTTCGGCACCATGTTTGTAGAAAACGCTATATTTGCACAAATAATTAAATATGAAGTTTAAAATACTATTAAGTCTCAGTTTGATTTTTACACTCTTTGCCTGTACCAGTTACGAGAATGGGCCGGCATTTTCATTAAAATCTGCTAAAACCCGTATAACAGGCGAATGGGAACTTTACGATGTTATTGTAAACGATAAAACTGAAGAAATTCTTTTCGAAAGTGAGAAAAACATAATCTATATCTTTAGTGAGGATGGCAGCCTATTAGTCGAAAATAATAATATCGCAAAATCTTCACCAACAATCGTGAATGGCACTTGGGAATTTAACAAAGATAAAACTGTTATAACTTTGGACATCAACGAAGAGAGCATTGCTGTTATGTTACCATCTGATGAATTAACTATACTCAGACTAACAGAAGACGAGTTATGGATTTCAGATGATAATTCATCTTTCAGAAGTACTGATTTCGTAACTGAACGCAGATTTACAAAAGTACAGTAAGCATGAAATTAAAATTAGCCTTATTTTCGTTAATAATCGCGACTTTAACCCTATCGGCATGTAATAAATATGAAGAGGGCCCATTCGTTAGCTTTTCATCACCTGAGAAAAGGATACAAGGAGATTATATTGTGCAAAGTTATTTCATCAATAATGAAGTTATTTTGCTAAGTGAAATGGACATATCTCAATATAGAATTGTATATAATGATAACGGAACCGGAAAAACATATATAACATCTGGTAATTATACAAATGAAAGCGATTTTGAATGGGAGCTTGATGAAAAGAAGGAGAATATACGGGAAAGAGTACTTGGTCAAAATGACGAATGGAGCGCATGGAGCGACTTTAAACAAATTCTTAGACTAACTAAAACAGAATTCTGGATTATAAATAATAGTTCACTAGAACAAACAGAATTTCACTTAATTGAACAATAATTATAAATTTTATTATATATTCGCATAAAAAACAACAATTATTACTAACTAAATTAATGTAACCTTATGAAAAAATTAGCTATTATTTTTACTATTGTTGCAGCAACTGCAATGATTCTTTCTTCATGTGGAAAATATGAAGAAGGTCCTGCATTCTCATTATTACCAAAAACATCTAGAATAACTGGAACATGGACTTTAACAGAAATAACTACTGATGGTGTAGTTGAAGATCTTGAGGGAATGACAATGACACAAACTCTTGAAAAAGATGGTACAGGAAGTGCTTCTGTTTCATGGAGCGGATTTACCTTTTCTACAGATTTAGAATGGGAATTCAACGATACAAAAGAAGCTTTAAGAGTTAGAACTAAAGATGCAGATGCAACTGAATGGGACGAATGGTCAGAATCAACAATTACTAAACTTACAAACAGCGAGTGTTGGATAGAAGACACTGACACAGAAAATAATGTTACAATTGTTTCAGTAGCTAAATATACTAAAGACTAATAAGATGAAAAAAAATATTATTTTAAGTTTAATTACACTGTCATTATTGGCAACTTTTAGTGCATGCACAACCTACGATGAGGGACCTGCATTTACTGTTATATCAGCAGAATCTCGTATTAAAGGAACTTGGGAACAAACAGCATTCTTAGTTGGTGATGAAGACCAAGCAAATTCTATTATGACTGAATTTACAATCAATTCTGATGGTACAGGAATACAGACCGTAACTGTTGCTGACATTCTTCCTATTACAACTGATATTGAGTGGCAATTTAATGATGATAAAACATTATTCCAGTCTAGAGAAATAGGTGATACAGAATGGAATGAAATGACTATTAAAAGATTAACTTTGAAAGAGCTATGGCTTATTCAAGATGCTGGAATCTGGGGTATTTGGGAATTCAGACTCGAAAAAGTATAATCTTTACTATAACTTATTTAAAAGCTCCGATTTTCGGGGCTTTTTTTTTTGAATAAATTTTCTATTCTTAAATCATAATATATACACTAAAGCAGCAAGGTTAATAACAATTTATAAAAATTGTATTTTTATGCTTAATCCCATTTTTTATTTTACATCTTTTTCTTAACTTTATTTTTCGAAAGAAATTATAAAACACAAGACAAAATGCTAACAAAAGACAAATTCAAAAAGCTTATTTATCAAGGGATTCCTAACACTTTACCGCCTCCCGCTAAGTATGACGAAACTATTAATCATGCACCAATTCGAAAGCAAATATTAAGTATTGAAGAAAAAAAGTTAGCACTTAAAAATGCTCTCCGTTATTTTCCTAAGAATTTTCATACCAAATTAGCACCAGAGTTTAAATATGAACTCGAAAA
>CAZUQY010000278.1:0-4623 GCA_964622935.1 uncultured Bacteroidales bacterium
ATCTCACCGTCAACTTCCTCGTGATTACATGTTCCACAGTAAAATAATGGTAATAATAATATTAATAAGTAAAGATTCTTTTTCATATTTATAGCTTTTAGTTTATCTTTAACAAAAGAAAAACAAATTTATAATAAATACAAACTTTAAGAGTTTTATTATTTATGAAAGCCACAAAAATCCTATTCCCTTTTCTACTGATAGTTATCGGTTCTACATTAGTTAAAGCGCAAAATTATCACCTTATTTATGAAACTGATATTTTTTCTATCTCTTTAAAACAAGCTGCCGAAGGAAAGTCTGAATCTTCATACTCAATAGAGAAAGGATATCAGCATATCTTAAGTTTTAAAGATAAAAAAGCTATCAATTTTCAGCATGACACCATTCTAACTAATATAGATTCAATCTGGACAAACTACGACTCATATAAAAGCTATCTAGTTATTGACAGAAAAAAAACAAGATTCCAATGGGTAATGGCACTTTACAATAAAAAAGTTAAGAAAGTCTATGTAAACAACTATAACAAAAAAGCATGGTTGAATATCGATCCCTTATCGCCGCCAGTTTACGACGAAGGATATGAATTCATTCATGAAGCCTTCAAATCTAAACTCGACTCATTACCCAAATGGAAAGCTCCAGAACTTACTTATACAGAGCTCAATAAAGAAATAAATGGGTACTCATGTAAAAATGTAATCGTAGTTAACGGACAAAGAGAATACAATGTTTGGTACACAGAAGAAATAAATTTTAATTGGTGTTTTGATGATTATCGATTCTTAATTCCTGGCACAGTAGTATTAATTGAAAAAGATAGTAAAACAACATTTGAATTACTATCGGTTAAACCTTTAGATTATAATAATTTACCGGTTATGAAGGAGGTCGTTTACAAGCTGCTTAAACTTAAATAATCAGCATCGCTATTTACTCCTATTTTCAGAAACAAAATATTTTCGTAATTTGTAGCCTGTTAGCAAGCTCCAAAATTTATGAGAAAATTTATTGTGTCATTTATCATTCTCACAACTCTTTGTTTATGTAGCTTTAATCTTATGGCACAAGACGAAGAAGAAATCATCACAATTGTTAAAGACAACCCATATAATATTCCAAAACTATATATAGACATTAGCCCATTTATCTACAACATTCAATGGAACCAAAACCTCAGCTTTGGAGTACGTGCAAACTATTTTTTAACAGAAAAAACGGTTATTCGAGGACAATTTGAGATGCAATACCCAAAAGCAAGCTTTCTTACATTTATGGATTGGTTATATGACATTGATGATCTTTATCCGCTACACAGTGAAATGCTGGCTGACTTTGGAATTAATATTCCAATTACCGATGCTGTGAGAAACGAATATTCTCTCAGAGCCGTAAGAACCTATACAACCCAATATGAAGGGAGTATATATTATGGAAATTCTTGGACAAACACAGAATTGAAACATCGTAGACTAAGTGCTATAAGAGTAGGCGGAATACAATACAGATCAAATTTCTTTTTGCCAGGAAACGAGACCTTAACCACCACTGATGGAACTGTATTTACAGCATCTTCACAATCTGGTTACGATGCTGGAGGTTTAGTGAGCTATGAGAATGTTGATTACAGTTCATTAGAAAATACTCAGGGACAATTCTCAATGATTAATGGAAAAGTTCGCACAATTTCAGATTTTTACGGAATCTACATTGGTTACGCGAGTAGTGATATTGTAAATAGAGTCGTGAAAATTCAGAACTATAGTATTGGAGGGCAGACATCGTATAAAACATTCTATGCTGATTTGATGATTGGAAAGACTATAATAAAACCTTTTGATTTCTACCTCCCTGATATAACTGCTACTGTATATGGTGATGAAATTAGTTCTGAAATGGGAAAATTTACAGTTAATCATGAAGCTTCAGATATTAAACAAAATATGTTTGGCTTCAGAGTAGGATGGGAATATAGAGTTCCTTTAAAAAGCAAGTTGGAAACATTTGAAAAACGAAATAAAATAATTGAGAAACCTGCTTATTTTACTTTCTATCAAGAGTTCGGCTTATATCCTGGTTATGGAGTTCTCAATAATCTCTACTATAAAATGGGGATGAGTATTGAATTGAATTTTTTCTAGTCTTCAACCTTTCCCATATCAAAACAAAAAGTAAAAAATATTTTATGAATTATTTTCAATGTTTAAGCTTTGAATAAAGCACTTTAATCCGATTCCAATCAATAAGTCCAAACATCATAACCGCAAAAAACGGTAATGCCGGTGTTCGATAACGTACAATTGAGCCAGTGTTTGGAGTATAAACGCCCACAACAACGTAAAGGAAAAGAATAAACATTGCAGCAAACAAAATAAATCGAGTGGTATCTGTATCCGGTTTCTTAAAAAAGATCATTGTAAGAATTGCAATCAAACAAAACATTACAATCTCGAAAAACGAAAACAACATGAAAGGAGAATTCACTTCGGATGGAAATGGTCTGAAAAAACTGTTTACAAGGCCTTCGGGGATTATTTTTACAAAACTTCTTACATCAGGACTAAGCCTTGTTAAATCATAAGTACTTCCGGGATCATCTTGAAGTTCGATATAGTTTATAAAATCGTTTTGTTTGCGAGATAAAGTTGCAATAATATCATACCCAATAATTTTTCCACTAAAAAGAACTAAGACAGAACTAATGAGTAAGATTGAGAAAAATGTAACAATCTGATAACGAATTCTCATTCTTTTTACAATAAACAGAAACATAACAGCAGGTAAAAACGCCGGTAAAACATAAATTTTCGAAACAAACATCAAAGCACATGATAAACCAAACCCAATAAAACCCAATAAAGTAAACTTTTCGTAAAGTTTTACTAGAAAGTAAAATGCAAAACCAATAGCAAACATCATAAGCCCTTCTTTCATCAATCCGGATGTCCAGAACCAACATGATGGAACAAGAAATGCTGCAAAAATCAATAAATATTTCTTGAGCTTAAAAACTTTAGCAAACGATTTGAAAAGTACAAATCCTCCAATAAATGACAAAAATGCCATCATCACAATATGGATAAATATATTGCCTTGTGAAATCAAACAAACAAGAGCATTAAACCGCATAATTGTTCGATTATCATTAAACAATCCATAATTAAATTCACGTGTCCAATGATCTGAATTATCATAGTATTTCTGCAATTGTGGCTGATCTCCCTGAATTCCAGTTACCAACCGCAGATAATCGGTAAAATTATCATCTGCAGCATCGTACAATGCAAGTCCGCCACTATAGAATTTATGAATATCCGACATCGCCGGATCATAATAGTATGTATAAATCGAGTATACTCCAATCCCACCAAGAATTTTTGCTGCAAAAAGCAATACAAAAACATAGCGTTTTATTCCCTCATGCTTGAAAAATTTAAGGAAATATATTCCTAGTCCTAATGCAATTGCAAATAATATGGCTGCAGCATAATTCACTATTCAAAGATATAATTTTGGTTATGCAATTCAGGTAAATACTTTGGTTTTGTTTGATTAATATTATTCCCAGATAAAACAATTTCGTATTTCTTCAGATACTCAAGAGCCATCTTTTTTGAATTAAATTCTTCGAGTGCATATTCTGAAATATGTTTTTTATCAAACGAGTCAGCATCTTTTAAAGCATCTGCTAATTTCGAGGAATTATCTGATAAAAACCCACAATCGGAATTTACTAATTCAGGCAGGGATCCATATGGAGTACCAAAAACAGGACAACCAAGATACATGCTTTCAGTAAGAGCAAGCCCAAAAGGCTCGTCCCATAAAACAGGAAAAATCAATCCTTTTGATTTTGATAAAACATCAATTTTTTCTTCTCCTCCAACCATTCCATGGAACTTTACTTTTGTGCTTAGAGTAAATCTAAAACCCATTTTTAAGTTCAATCGGCATCCACCAAGAACTAATAATTTTTCATCAGCTTTTTTGCAAATATCAATCGCTCCTTTTACATTTTTAACCTTCCATGCAGCATTTGCCAAAAAATGGAAATGTGTCCTTTGTGATTCAATATCTGGTTTACCATAATCATCCCAATCGAGACCATTATAAACAAAAGAGGTCGAATTGTGCGTCTCTGCATGGTTTTTCGAAACAAAAACTGTATTTAAATCAAACTCCTGTCTTTCAGAACTATTCCCATGAATTGTGGTAATATATGGTTTTGTAATTTGTTCTTTTACAGGAAAATTAAAATGAACAATATCTGTATCTTCAGGGATTTGTAAGTTTAAATTTTTAGTGGAATCCAATGAAATAACTTTTGCAAAATCACAATACGAACCTTCTGCCACAAGAAAAGTGACTTTATGACCAAGTTTTGCTAATTCTTTTCCAAGGTACCAAATAACGCGTTCAGTTCCACCGTAAAGTAGAGCAGGAATTTTGGATGGGTTGACGATAGTGACATTCATTATTATAATTTATAGAACAAAATTAATAAAATGATTTGATTTTAAAGTATGAACTGAAAATTACACAAAATATGCCAGATAACTTATCCGTTACTTAACCGTTAATAACGACTAGCTTTACGCATCCCGTCCCTATCAATTCATA
>CAZUQY010000279.1:0-4621 GCA_964622935.1 uncultured Bacteroidales bacterium
TGATTTCATCAAAAAACACAATGTTTAACGCTGGAATTATTATTCCCGGAAGCAATAATATCAACCCTGCAATCATTACATATGCAATTTCTTTAATATTAGGTACAACACGTTTCTTTATTTCATTAACAAAAGAACTGTTGTTTATAATTTGTTCAAACTTATCTGAAGGCGTAGATTCTAATATTTTACCGTTGTAAATTGCCTCTAATTTATCCTTCTTTAATTTTTGCTTGCCAGTTTGTGGATTATGAACAATGTATTTATTCCCTTTTCTTTTTTCAATTAGAAGAAAAGTATTTGTCTTCGTAGTAATAATAAATGGCCCTTCAAAAGACAAATCATTAAACTCAATTTCTTTCAGTTGAGAATTAAGTCCAAATCGTATTGATGCTTCATTTAGGTTGCTTGGGCTAATTTCCTCGTCATTACAGTCACATGCAATCTTTATAGTTGTCAAAGTTGGAAATGAGCCAAAATGCCCTAGCACCATTGCTAGGCAAACAGCTCCTGATTCTCCATCTTTTGATTGCAAAAATACTGGTGTTGACATTTTTTAAAGTTTTGTTTATTGATAATTTGCCAATTTACACTAATCGAAATATTCCTTAAAAATTGGAATGAGATAATCAATTGGAGCTTTATCTTTAACAATTACATAACCACGCGAAAGCATACCCGGAGAAATCTTGTAAGGCGTCCCTTTATTATTTGTCCATTCAAAACCACTCACCGTATTTGGATCTTTATTAAGTTGAACAACAATTTTTATAACCGCGCCATCTTCTTGAACTAAACCTACTAACTCTTCGTTTTTCAAGGTCTTCATCAAACTATAATCTGACGAAACATAACTTTCAACTTCTATTACGGTACCTTTAATCCAGCCATAAAGATTATAATCAATTGCAAATGGCTCAATGTCAACTTCCATACCCTTTTTGATAACTGAATTTGAATAATAAGGCACAAATAGATTCACTATATAGTTACAGCTATCAAACGGATTTTCAATAATTGCAAGCTGAATCCCGGGACCAATTACATCTCCTTCTGAAACACCAATTTGAACAATGGTTCCAGATACAGTTGAACGTATTTCTGTTTTTAGAGCATATTCATCTTTAATGTTTTTCAATTCTAAATTTAATATCTCTAATTGACTTTTAATATCTGACTCAGTCAAAGTTTTACCCAATAACCATTCTTGAGAATTTAATGATATTTGAGCTAATTCCTCTTCTAAACTTGTCTTTTCAATGTTGGCATTTGCTAAAGCATTCTGTGTTTCAAAATATTGCGAATATGTAATCAAACCATCTTCATAAAGATTTTTTTCTTCTTTTAGTTTGGTTTGGTAAAACGAAATCGTTTTATCTGTTTCGCGTATTCGATCTACTAGACTCTCTGTGCCTAAAACATCCATGCCTTGTTTAATTGATAAGCTTTGCTGATAGCTGGTTGATAAAATCGAATCTTTTAGCGTTAATTCAATAATATTCGATTGTATTTCTTTAATTGCATCACGCATTTCCGGTTGATCAATTACAAATAACAAGTCCCCTGACACAACGGTATCATTAATATTTACAAGCGACTTCTTAATTTGACCACTGTACGGTGTTGTTACAATCGACAAACCATTTGCCGAATTGATTTCGCCAATACCTACAATCCTTTGTGGAATTGATCCAAAAAGACTCCAAAGCAATGCCACTACTGCTATAATAGCAAAAGCACTAATTGCATACTTATACAGAGGTTTAGCGATAGACAAAGACTGTAGCAATTTCACACTGCTATTACTGGTGTTTTGACTATTCGTCATTATGTAAAAGTTTGGTTAAAAAAAGTTTATTTTTTATGCAAATTTTTCAGTCTGCTCTTCAATTTATCTTTTTGTTCACGAGACATTGGGCAACGGATAACACCATTCTCATCACGATATTTATCAATTGGAAATTCATTGATTAATTTTTGAACTCTTTCTGACGAAAATCCAGTACCGGACATAATCATGCTTTTCACTTTTTCCATATCAAATGATCCTGCACCTTCTCCTTGCATCTGAGGAATGTTCTTTAATAAATGTTTCATAGTTTTTTTTTAGTAATTATTATATCAAGAGTTTTATTTCAATAAAAGACAAGCAAATGTAATAAAAAATAAACCTCAGAAAAAAATTAACTTGTTTTTTATATCCGTTCTTATAATAATCCTTATAATTACTTAGATTATAAAATTCAAAAGCCCTCTTTTAGATAATTAAAACACTTCTATTCATAATATTAGCAATTTGTTAGGTCTCCAATTGTATGGATTTCGCAAATGAATTTATCTTTAAATTTTATAAATTTCTCTGTGAGATTCTGTCTACTTTTTAACAAAACATAAATAATTTCTTTTCGAGCCATCTTAAAGTCGTATATTTACTGCTCAAAAAAACATAGATATGAAAGCTGCAGAAACTCCTTTGATGAAACAATATTATAGCATTAAGGCAAAACATCCTGATGCAATATTATTGTTTAGAGTGGGTGATTTTTACGAAACTTTTGAGGAGGATGCTGTAAAAACAAGTTCTATTCTTGGCATTACTCTCACAAAAAGAGCTAATGGTGCAGCTACCTATATCGACCTTGCCGGATTTCCACATCATTCGATTGATAATTATTTGCCAAAACTTGTTAGAGCTGGTCAACGTGTTGCAATATGCGAACAGCTCGAAGACCCTAAAATGACAAAAAAAATTGTCAAAAGAGGAATCACCGAACTCGTTACTCCAGGAATATCTATGAATGATAATGTCCTAGAACAAAAAGAGAATAATTTCCTTGCAAGTATTTTCATCGGAAAACAAATTTACGGTATCTCTTTTCTAGATATCTCAACCGGAGAATTTATGATTTCTGAAGGCAATGATGAATATATTGGCAAACTACTTCAAAGCTTTAAACCAAAAGAAATAATCTACGAAAAATCTAAAAAGAAACAGTTCTTTGAAACTTTTCGTGATTCTAACACTACTTTTGGCCTTGATGATTGGGTATTTACTGAAGAAAATGCTCTTGACAAACTCACTACTCATTTTAAAACAAAAAACCTTAAAGGCTTTGGCGTTAACAGAATGTTTGCAGGAATATTAGCTGCAGGCGCAATAATGGATTATCTTGATTTTACTCAACATACCAATCGTGACCACATTAAGACTCTTGCCAGATTAGATCAAAATCAGTTTGTTTGGTTAGATAGGTTTACAATTAAAAATCTAGAGATATTTACATCATATAACGAAGGTGGTAAAAGTCTGATAAATATTATTGACAACACTCTGTCTCCTATGGGTGGTCGTATGCTAAAGCGATGGGTAGGATTGCCACTAAAAGATATTGGAAAGATAAACGAAAGACTCGACATTGTTGAGTATATGATAGAAAACCCTGACTTTAGAGGCAAATTGCATAATCAGATAAGTATGATTAGCGATTTGGAGCGACTAGCATCAAAAATTGCTGCAATAAGGATTAATCCTCGTGAAACCGTTCAATTAAAAAACTCTCTTGATGCTATAATACCAATAATCGAAGAATGTAAAGCTATAGACAATCCACTTTTGCAAGCAATAGGAGAACAGCTGTATCCTTGCGATGAAATCCGCGAAAAGATTGGAGCTGAAATAAAACCAGAATGTCCAAATCTACTTAATAAAGGGAATGTTATTGCTGATGGTGTCGATTCTGAACTTGATGACCTCCGTGCGATTGCTTGGGGTGGAAAAGAATATCTTGAAAGGCTTGAAAAGTCTGAAAGTGAACGAACCGGAATCAGTTCTTTAAAAATAAGTTTCAACAACGTTTTTGGCTATTATTTTGAGGTAAGAAATACGCATAAAGATAAGGTACCTGAAGAATGGATTCGTAAACAAACACTAGTCTCTGCTGAGCGATACATCAATGAAGAGCTCAAGGAATACGAAGAAAAAATTCTGGGTGCAGAAGACAAAATGCAAAGCATCGAAAACCGTCTGTTCAATGATCTAGTGATGGCCATTTCAGACTTTATTGGTGCAATCCAGGCAAATGCAAACATTATAGCTAAGCTGGATTGCCTTATGTGTTTTGCAAAAATTGCAATTGAGAATAATTATTGCAAACCTTTCCTTAATGATACTGACATTATTGACATCAAAGATGGCCGCCATCCGGTAATTGAGAAACAACTTGCTTTTGGTGAGCAATATATTACAAACGATGTTTATCTTGACGATAAAACTCAACAGATAATGATGATTACCGGACCTAACATGTCTGGTAAATCTGCACTTTTACGTCAAACTGCACTAATTTGTATTATGTCACAAATTGGTTGTTATGTTCCAGCTCGAAAAGCAAATCTTGGAATAATAGATAAGGTATTTACACGTGTGGGTGCTTCAGATAATATTTCGATGGGAGAATCAACTTTTATGGTTGAAATGTTGGAGGCTTCTAGTATAATGAATAATTTGTCTCAAAAAAGCCTTATTCTTCTTGATGAATTGGGTCGTGGAACCAGCACTTATGATGGCATTTCAATAGCATGGTCAATTGCAGAGTATATTCATGAACACCCAAAAGAAAAA
>CAZUQY010000280.1:0-4589 GCA_964622935.1 uncultured Bacteroidales bacterium
GTCAAAGATACAATATTTATTTATACGTCATAATATATTTGACATGACACTAGTGTCAGTATAGAATATTCAAATAAGCAATTATTGTTTGCTGATTTCATTGTGTAAAATCCAACAAATAAAGCTCCGATCGCAACATAGTAATAAGTCATCCATTTGTTAAAGTTTTCATAATGAAAATTTCTAGCATTTATAAGAAGTTTAAATTGCTCAATTGCGTCATTGTTTGTTTTTTTTGATGTTAAAATTCTACGATTTTTAGTAATTTTTATTTCATTTTTCATTTGTAAAAAGTTCTTTTTCTGAATAAATAAATCAATAATTGCATTATTTAAAAAGCAAACTGAGAGTTTTTAGCTTGATTTTAAAAGACTGGATTATAAATTAATTACATCCCATCAATATTATTGATTACTGACTTAAAATATAAAATCTCCTCTAAAAGATTTTTCCGTTGTTGAGCGATATGTTCCCTAGTAGCATTGATTAATGCAGCCCTTGAACTCTCACCTTTTATATGATCTGCAGGATTCCACTTGTTCTTGATGCTATAACCACATGTTCGGCAAGCCAAAGCAATATTTTCTTCAGAATGAATGCCTCCTTTACTATTTGGAATTATGTAATTTTGTGTCCATTCTTTATAATTCTCAACTGAAGCAAACATGTCTTTACCACAATACTCACACTTAAATCTTGCCCTAATTCCTAGCTCAACAGAAAACGCATCCCATTTTTTCGTAGCGACTAATTTTTCAATTATTTGTTCTTTGCGATTCATAAAAATTCTTTTTCATTGTTAATAAATAAAGTTTATTCTATTTTTAAAATTATTCGTCTTTAATACATCTTACGGAATATCCATCACTAATTAAATATTCATTACGTTGAATTCCCCCACTTTGGTAATTTAACAATCTGAAACACTGATAAGTTGATGTCCAAAAAGCAGTATTATATAATTGATTTTGAAAATTTCCGCCAAAGAGATAACCTCCAGGTTGGGCATTGAACCCGCTGGTATTATTTAAAAGCAAATTGTTGCCAACGGATCCATTACTCGCCGAAGAATTCCAGTAACTTGTTGATGCTAATGATTTCCCTATTCTCAACCTTTTAGTAGCATCAGTCTCTTCATCCGAAGTAAAAGTTCCATCATAATTATACCCATTTTCTGCAAGATAATTCTCTAATTCTGTCCATTCGTTATCAGCGGGCAAATGCCATCCTGTTGGGCATGCATTCATTGCCGAACTCCAATTATATAGAACTCCAAATCTATTGTAAATATTGATCCCACTAATTTCAAAATTTTTTGCATGACTTACTAATGTTCCATTATATCCGTATACATAATAAAGAGGATTTGTTGTAGAAACAGTGCTAGAACCAGATACGGATGGTAAATATTTTAGATTTTCCGACATCCAGCACTGACAACCAATTTTTACCACATTGTATGAGTTCCCTTCACTATCATTCATCGTTGACGGGCATTCAACAGTTGAGGTAATTTGGCTAAATTCTTTTACTAAAGAACTACCACAACCATTATATGCCCAAACATAAAAATGATATTCTGTGTCACATTCTAAGTTATTGACTGTAAAAGTTGTTGTAGAGCCAATATCAATTGCATCTGAGTAATTATTGTTCAAATCAAGAGTCAGGATATATTTATATCCAATAGTGTTTTCATCTCCAGACCAATTCCAAATAATTTGATCATGTTGGACACTGTGCACACCTTCAGTCGGCTCACTTGGCAAGTCACATTCTTTAAGACATCTTACGGAATGACCTTGTTTACTATAACCATCGCTGTATAGTGTACTATAGTTATTCACATAAAATAAACTATATGTTTCCTGTGACCCAGCCCACCATGTCGTTTGCTGATTAATATCTCCATTATATGGTGAAAATTCACCATTAGTAGATCTCCAACTACCTGGATTTGCATTAAATCCTGAAGAGTTGTTTAAAGAAATATCATTGCCAATAGCTCCTACATTTGTTGATGATTCCCAGTATTCATTTGAAGCCAATGATTTTGCTATTTTATTAGAAATAATAGAGCCGTCATAATTATATCCATTTGCAATTAGATACTCAGTTAATGTACCCCAACCATCCTGTTGCACTTGCAATGATGGTAGTTGTGGTATTACCCAACCTTCTGGACATAGCCTTTCAGTTTCAACAGCGTAGTAATTATAAAGTTTACCAAAGTCTGTATTATAGGTAGAGTTATTGTTATAATAACACCACGCCCCTGTGCTTAATGTTGACCATGCTGTATTGCCTATTACGTTAGGGATAACTTCTCCATCATTATAATGAGTAGTTTTTAAATTTTGACTCATCCAACACTGTCCACCAATTTGAACTGTATTATAACTATTTCCATTTATATCAAAAATTGTTGATCCACAAACAAAGCAAGGGAGAGTATTTTGAGCTAATATTAAGACCTCTGATTCACCACAGTTGTTGTAAGCCCATACAAACAAATTATGTGACTCTCCACAAGTAAGACTTGTCTGATTAAATGAAGTGTCAAGACCAATATCTATTGCAGTTGCTAAATTATTAACAGTATTATACTTGAATCCTAGGCAGTTGGGAGGCATATTCCATTTCCAAATGATAAATTCTTCGCCAATATCATTATCAGCCGCACTGGGAATAAGCGGCACAGAAATATTAACAGAAACAACGGAATTACTCGTACACCCATTATTGTCAGATACAGTAACACTATAATTGCCAGAATTTACTGTTGATGCAGAAACAATAATTGGATTTTGATTAGTGCTTGTAAAACCTCCAGTCCCTGACCAAATCCAATTAACGCCATCATTAACGAATAATTCAAGAGTTTCTAAATTGCATATTGGGCTGTTGCTAGTTGCAATAGGATTTGGAGTCGAATTAACAACTAAACTTGTTGTAGATGTACCAGTACAACCATTCACATCCGTAACTGTAACGGAATAATCCCCTGCATTGCTTAAAGTAAGTGCCGTAAATGTAGGATATTGAGTATAGGATTCAAATTCTGATTGACCTAACCAGTGCCAAGATTCGCCAATGTCAACACTGAGATTTATAGATTCCCCCATGCATACAGGACTATTACTGTACGCAGATGGATTTGGAATGTCGAAAACAATAACATTTGTTGATCCAGTAAAAGAGCATCCATAACTGTCAGTAATTGTAACATAATATAAACTTCCGGATGAAGTATTAAAGGCAACTATTTCAGGATTCTGAGCTGTACTTGAGAACTCATCTGGCCCAGTCCAAAACCAACTTACACCATTATCTACTGATAATTGAATCGTTTCTAATTGACAAATTGGACTATTACTAGACACATTTGGGATTATTGACGAAATCAAAACATTTAGATTTCTTGTTGTACTTATACCACAGTTGTTTGAAGCAAACACTGAAATCGTTCCTGATTCTGTTCCAGAATTAACTATTATTTCATTAGTGCCCTGTCCACTAATTATGCTCCAACCGCTTGGCACTAACCAGTTATATACGACATCTTCTACATTAATAACGCTGTAAGTTAGTTCCTGAGCGTTAAGGCAAATATTTTGGTTACCCGAAATAAAAGATGGTTGAAAAGGAACAGAATTGGCAAATTCAAATAAATAATCAGTGCTTTCAATAGGCGTAGCATATATGACATCAGTATTTTCGTTTATAAATCCAGTAAGTCTGAGATTATTTCCAATATTATAGTCAAAACTAGAAAGAATATTTTTTTCAAAAGATTTAGATGAGATATAATCAGAATTCTCAATATAGTTCAAAGTTGGAATATCACTATTTGAAGAGCCAACTTGAATCATGAGAATTTTACTTAAGTATTTATCTGACCCAACTGCTAGTATATAACTTTGAGAATTGGTTCCAGTAAATGAGAAAGTATGCAATCCTTGCTCTAGTGTTTTTATCGTTGAAACTAATTGCCTTCCATACAAATCATATATTTTTAAAACGAAATCGTCTTTTTCGGGAACGTTAATTTGAAAATATGTTTTAGCTTCAAATGGATTAGGAAAATTTTGTTTTACCTGAAAATTACTATTTGATAAATAGTTTTCTTTAATTCCTGAAAATACAAAAGTCAATGTAGTATCTGGATAGTATAATACAGAATCGCCACCAAGTGAAATATTTTCAACTAAAATACTATCTAATGGAACAAAAGAACATGTTTGCTCAGAAGTAAATTTAAATGTAATTTCTTGTGCGTAAAGCACAGAAACCATAGATAATATAAAAACTAGTAATGTTGCTTTTTTCATGTCTCAATTGTTTTTTGTAAATATATATCTTTTAATTGTAATAATAGTTCGGTTTAAATTAATCGCATTTTTTTTCGTCGCCTTGTTGGTAACGGTTGCGGCTATGTGGAGTGTGGAATAGGAATAGTAATTACCTTATCAAAGTTCCCACGAAGCCAAATTTTTAGATTTTGTTTTTAATTTTTATCGCAAAAGCCAAATCAAAAAATTTGGCGGTGTTCGGAATCGCTCTGAACGAACGTTTACAGACGATTTTCC
>CAZUQY010000281.1:0-4583 GCA_964622935.1 uncultured Bacteroidales bacterium
ACTCGCAGCAAGTTTCCTTACGCGCGAGCTTCTTGCAATTCTCAATCGCAGTGATGTTGAATTAAATTCAACTCTGTTAGATTTTAATGAAATAAAATCTCTGTTGGAATTACTGCAAACTGGAAAAATAACTGAAAAAAATGCCAAAGAAGCAATGATTGTGTATGTTGAAAAAGGAACAATTCCCAAGGATTTTATTGAAAAAAATCAGCTTCTTATAGATGTGTCTTCCTCTGACATTGAAAAATTAGTTGAAAATGTTATTTCAAAAAATAAACCTGCTGTTGAAGATTATGCAAATGGCGAACAGAAAGCATTAAATTTTCTTGTGGGGTTAATTATGCGAGAAACCAGAGGAAAAGCTGAACCAAGAATTATCCAAAAAATTGTTGAAAAAAAGTTTACAAAATATTTAGATTATAACATAGCAGCTCTTCACCTAAATTCGATACGCGTCCAAAAAAGTGTGTCCCTTAAAAAAAAGTTTCCAACATTTTTAAGAAGTTTGTAAAGCAAAACATAACTTAAAAAAATGTCAGAAACTATGAATTTCACAAAGGAACAAACAGAAAGCGTCTTACGCAAATTTTTATCACAAGAAAATGGATTAAACGAAGTATTAGAAATGATGTTAAATGCGATGATGCATAGTGAACGCACCGTCTATTTAGAAAACGTGCCATCAACCAAAGGAAATGGTTATCGTCCAGGCAGTGTTTTTGGTTATGGTCATCAAATAGAATTGCGCATACCTCGTGATCGACAAAGTTCATTTACGCCAACGCTACTAGCCTTATTTCGCCAACAAGAGAGTTATATCAAAGAAGTGTCTTTTCAAATGTACAGCAAAGGCTTAACCACTCGTGACATCTCTGAAGTAATGGAAACTATTTATGGTAGTCATTACAGTAAAAGTACAATTAGTAATATAAGTATTAGTTTTTATGACCAAATGAAATGTTGGCGAGAACGTGATTTGGATAGTCATTATTTAGCTCTTTACATTGATGGTTTACATGTAAAATTGCGACGAGACCAGCGGTATCAGAGCGAATGTTTTTATATAATTTTAGGTTTAAAAGAAGATTTTACCAGAGAAGTTATAGCTATTGTAAATATGCCTACCGAATCAGCACAAGGATGGCAACAAATCTTTCTGGGTCTGAGACAACGAGGAGTTCAATCCATCGGACTATTTGTCTCAGATGGATTATCAGGATTAGAAAAAGCTATATCACAAGTTTATAATAAAACGCCACATCAAAAGTGTATTGTCCATCTACAGCGGACATTACAAAGTTATGTTAGAAGAGAAGATAAAGCAGAATTAGCAGAAGATCTTAGAGAAGTTTTTTCGCCAGAAGATGCTAATAATACAAAAGAAAAAGCTCATCAAGCATTAATAGACTTATCTGAGAAATGGAGAAAGAAATATAAATCCTTATCAAATTATATTCTCAAACTAGAATGGCAACCCTATTTTACATATTTAGATTACTCAGTAAAAATAAGAAGAATGATATATACAACAAATTGGATAGAACGTTTTAATAGGAGTGCGCGGAGAACATTGAAAGTTAGAGGGGCATTCCCAAATGAAGAGTCTGTATTAGCATTGATTACTTCTGTTGCAATTGATAAATCAAGTAAAACTTATGCTTATCCAATTTATAATTTTAATTTTGAACCTAAATTGTTTAGAAAACAATAGAAATGAAAAATAGCTTCTTGAAAATATTAGAAACTTTTTAGTGGTACAGACACACTAATTTGGACACTACCAAACTTTTTAGTGGTACAGACACACTAATTTGGACACTACCCAAAATTCTATTAGTGTTTTTCGTTTTTCGTAAGCATTTGTTCTTTTACCAGGCTTTGAATTACAAATAAGCAAGGAAAACGGAACGAAAAACAATAAACAACATTCAATAAACAATAAACAGATTACAGATTTTACCCTGAACGATTAGTCGAAGGATACAGATTACAGATTACCGATTACCGATTTTACCCTGAAGTTAGTCGAAGGATACAGTTTACGAATAGATGTGTTTCCATTAAAATAACTTCATTGCAATGCGTTGAGCAACTTGTCAAAACGAGGACTCCGCCATTCGTGATAGAACCTTAATTTTCAAAATTCAATCTAATTTTCAAAATTATAAAATTGCAAACTTGATTCTTCAAAACTTGTAAATATCAGATATTTTGGGTTTGTCGGTAAATAATCAAACAGGTCTAAAACAGGTTTCCATTCTACTTCAGTTTCTCCTTCTAAATTATAAAACATTTCCATGACAACATATAAATCGAAATCCCCTATTATAGGGAGCACCAGTAGATTTTCCTTTTTAATAAAGTCTATTGGTTCACCAAATACATCAGTTGCAATAATCTTTAAACGTATATCTACTTCTGTATCTTCAAACTGATAATCTATCTTACAACTGATAATTGTTTTGGAATATAAATAAAGTGCATTTCCTGAAAAATTGTAATTGTCAATAAAAAAGTCTTTACATTCAAAAGGGGGTAAATCTTTTCCATTTACACATGCAAGTTCTTTATTTTCATGATTGAAACCAAAATAAATATTCTCAAGAGTATTAAAAGACTCATTAACTCCAGTAAAAGAGTAGTGTCTCCCTTCTCTAGCAACTTCACCATTATCATGGCTAATTTTCACTCCCTCAGGAAATTTAACAAGTTCCTGAGATTGCGAATAAAATGCAGTTAAAAGAAAAACTATACTAATAAATGTTTTCATAACATTAAATTTTTATTATTTTAAACAGTCTGGTCTTTTTCTTATCTTTTGAAAAAACTTTAATAAAATAAACTCCTTGATCAAAGTTTGACAAATCAAGTTTTATCTCATTACTAATAATTTTCCCAACATTAAACTTACGAACTAATATCATTGCAGAATTATAAACTTCAACAAAATATTCATCCTGCGTAAAATCATCACTAATTATTGTTACGTAATCACGAAAAGGATTAGGATAAACTATTATTTCTTCAACAGATTGAACCTCAACCGGAATAAAATCTCCGTCCATGCTCAATTTATCAATAAACAGCATCGATTCTCCGGTTGCAGGCCATTGGGAGGTTTCAATGAAAAGATTCATGGAATCGGGTACAGTTTCGGGATTGTCATATTGAATTTCAGCCGTAAAGTTAGTCCAGTTTAGGACAGTTTCATGATTTTCGAAATGTCCCCAGCCACATTGCTCGCCGTTGTGATACATCACAACAGAGAAACGGGCAATGTCCTGTGCTTCCGGGATGTATTTATATTGTCCCGAGAAACTTGAAAAACGTTTTTCAATCGGGATTCCCTGATCCCAGTCTTTTAGTGAAATTCGAGCAACTAAAGTGTCATGATCCATCAGCTTGTTTTGAAGCTTTATGGCGTAATCATGATGTGCAGCATCAGTAATTTGTTCTGTGAAATTAATTACACTGCCATCATTATCGAATAGATATCTGATGTCCATATACCATGCTTGGGGCAGGAAAGCAGTGCTTGTATTCCAGTTTTCAAAATCGGAATTTGGAATTTCAGGGCTATTGTTTTTGAACCAAATCTCTGATATTTCAATTGTGCTGTTGTATTGTGTTAATGTGTCAAAGGGGTTTGAGTTTGTGATGGCAATGACTGCTCTATTCGGTGTTTCTCCTGTTAAGTAATCGATTTCAAACCCTATATTATGAAATTCGGATTGATTTCCTGTGATAAAGAAAAAGTTTTCAGAGACATAGTAATCATCTAAAATTAAGGCGACAAAAAGCATCGCTGAGTCTTGAGCTTCAATATTATATTTTGCATTGATGAAAATGCTGTCCGGGCGTTCATTGATTGGCAATCCTCCGGAGATATATTCAACCGGAATGTGAAATTCTTCAATATTATCACCTTCAATGTCTGCATTCATGACAACGGAAATGTCATCGTTTTGATATGTATTGTCGTTTGCAAGACGGATTGCTTTATTTCCTGAATAGTCAACACGTTCAAATCCACTTTGATTAACAAGCCAGTTTTCCGGGAAATCTTTGGATATTTCTGTCCACAGTTCAAAATCCCAATTCGGGATAGGGTTTCCTGTATAAAAAACTTCAATATCTCCTTGTACTACTCCATAATCGTTCTCGATCTGAATACAATAATAATAGTGTGTATTATCTTCAAGACCTTCTAAATTATAACTAAGATTCTCTATACTACCACCATTAAATGTCCCCTGTGGTATAATATTCTCTAGGGTTTCATCCAGTCCATACAGAAAACTTACATTTGAAGACAAAAAACCAGCATTAAAACTTCCATTTAGTTTTGCTGAATTTAAAGTCACATCTGTTGCGCCATATGTATTTACTTCAGGCAAGACTATTACTCCATCATTAAAATAAAATACGATACCATAATTCCCAGCAATTACACCAAAATGTATATTCAGAAAATCAATAGCGTACAAATGAAATCCAGGATTATCAGTAACAACTACTTCTTCCCAATTCTCACCAAAATTTGTGGTTTTAAGAATAACTCCATAATCACCAACTACGTATAC
>CAZUQY010000282.1:0-4575 GCA_964622935.1 uncultured Bacteroidales bacterium
AAGTATAGCTTGTCAAAACCTTTAATCGCTTTTGGTACTCCCACTAGGACTCAAACCTAGATCTTGTCTTTAGGGGAAACATGTCTTTTCAATTAAACGATAGGAGCATATTATTAATAGGTATCAGAACCATATTTGATTCCAAAAATATTTTCATCCAGATCAAAGGGTAAATTTATTTCACTCACAATAAGTATCAAAGTTGTTAATCCACCCGATATCATAGATATAATTGCTGCTAAAGGAGATGGTTTCTTTAAAATAAGCATTCCTAAAACTGGAATAAATAAACCCGAAACCATAAATGCATACGAATATAACATTAGATCCAGTACACTAGTCATAACAGTTGCTAAAAGAATTGCAGTGATTCCGACAAATAGGGTTATTATTTGAGAAAACCTTATCGGATTTTTACTAAAGAAAGTTTTGTTCTTTAATATATCTGTTGTTAAGTTTCCAGATGCAGCCATAAGACAAGAGTCTGCTGTTGACATAATTGCAGAAAAATATACCGACATCATTAGTCCAACCATTCCTATCGGGAAAACATGTCTTAGAAACAAGGGCAAACCAAGTTCAGCATCAATTGGAGCTCCTGGTGCATATCCAAAATCTGTAAAAACGCCTTGTTGATAGGCTACCTTAGCAAACAAGCCTAGGATAACTCCCATAAATGCCATAATCGGCCATTCAAACAAGCCAGCAATTCGCCATGCACGCTTTGCTGTTTTTTCATCTTTACAGGCAAAGATTCTCTGATACAGAGTCATTCCAATAAACCAAATAGGAACAATTGTAACTAGCCAGTTGATAATTTGCGATCCACTTATATTTGAAAGAGAGAAAAACTCTGCAGGAAGGTTTGATTGAATTGCTTGCCAGCCTCCGAGTTTATAATATCCAAGCGGAATCCCAATCAGACATAAGCCAGAAATCAGAACCAGCCATTGAATAGTATCTGTATAAATCACCGCTTTTATCCCACCGAGAACAGTATATGTTACAGCAATCACGCCCATCATTAGTACAGCAGAATTGATGCTGAATTCTGGGAAAGTTGCAGATGCAAGTTTTGCTCCGGCAAGAATCTGTGAGCTTGTAAAACCGATATACCCGATGAAAGAGATTATACCTGCTATTATTGCAACCTTGCCATTATAATAATACTTGAGTATTTGCGGAAATGATGTAAATTTATTTTGTAATCCTATTTTGTGAACCTTTGGGATTAAAAACACAGCACTTATCCATGCTCCTAACAGACCTGTAAAAAGCATCCATGATCCTGAAAGACCCATAACAAAGCCAAGGCCACCAAGACCAATCGAGAAACCCCCACCTACATCGGTTGCTACTACAGATAACCCGATATGTCCTGCAGACATGTTCCTGCCACCTACATAATAGTCTTCGCTAGTTTTGTTTTTATTCATAAAGTAAAAACCCACACCGAGCATGGCTATCATATACGACAAAAAGATTATTATGTCAATCCAGTTGATTCCCATTAAACAAATGCTTTAGTCAAAAAATGATTTAATTATGAAATATATATAGTCTGTAGATTAAAGCTTTTCAGACTTTTGTAGTTAATAGATATTTCAAATGAGTTAAGATTCAAACTTATAATAATTTTGTTTCAACAAATATAGTGTGTTTTTTAGTTTATGCAAAAACATTGCTTAAGCAGTAAATTTGTAAAAAACCAAGAACCGATAAATCCCGAGAACTGCTAAATCGACAAGCCACTTAACTGCCTATCCACCATCCAAGTACGACTTTAACGCCAAAGTGATTCTGTGTTAATCTTGCTCCGTCATAGTATCTAAAATATGTTCGACCATACTGCATATCTATAATTAGAGAAAAATTTTCATTGAATAAAAAGTTATATCCCGGCTCGAAAAAAATCGAAAAATTATTATGTTCATAGTAAATGTTTCTTGTAAAAGCTGCACCCGGTCCAATAAAGAATCCTTTTGAAATATAATCATGTCCTGAACCAAAATCAAAATGATATGGCAAAGAGATTTCACCACCAACATTAATCAATGCAGAGCCATAGTTTCTGAATCCGTAATTCACTAGACCTAAAAATCTGATGTCTAGATTGTCAATTATTCCTGGGTATTGAATTGCAATTGGAAACACATTTATATCGAATGCCCCTTTCGGATATGTGGGTTCAATAGTTATCGCAGGACTAAACCCCAACATAATAGGATGAAGCTTTTGTGCATTTAAAAAATAAGCAAAAATTAAAAATATTGTTATTAAAACCAGTTTTTTCATATTTTTAATTAATTAAAATTAACTCACAACTTTTAACTTTAGGCACTCTAGACACTTTAGAAAGGATACCCAATACCAAAATTAAAAGTAAAGTCACTTAATTCTAGTGTGCTAAACGTTCCCAACCATCGATCGCCTTCGGGATAAACGGGATCGTATAATGGTACTCCAAAATCAAATCTTATAATAAAGAATGAAAAGTCGAAACGCGTTCCAAATCCTGTTCCGAGAGCAATTTCTTTGTAAAAACTATCCCATTTAAAAAGAGCACCTTCTCTATTGTCATTTTTATCAATGGCCCAAATGTTTCCTGCATCAATAAAAAGAGCCCCTTCTAAAAAAGAAATAATTTTAAAACGGTACTCGAGATTAAACATTAATTTCATATCAGCAATTTGGTCGTAGTTTGTTGATGGGTTTGCATATGATCCCGGACCTATTGTTCGTACTCGCCAAGCTCTGATATCATTAGCTCCGCCGATAAAATATTTTTTAATAAATGGTAAACCTTTGGTCGAGTTTCCATAAGGTAGACCTAAGCCAAAAAATCCACGATAAACCAAACTTTGATTTTCATTAAAAACTTGATAATATCTGTAATCCATATCAACCTTTGCAAATTGAGCAAATTCAACACCGACAAATCTAAATGATCCGTCAATTTGTTCCTGATTTGTTACAGAGTAAAATCCATTTAGCAAGTTTCCGCTAGTTTCGAGATTTAACCATAAATACGAAAAGCTTTTAGATTTATTAATATTCTGGTTATTGAATAATAAATCATAACTTAAAACAGTTAAAAATTGATCCTCATAAGAGTAGCGAATATATAGGTTTTGAATTTGTTGTTGGAAAGTTGGATCAAAATCAAAAATCTTAACAAGATAAAGTTCCACAGGATTTATTGAATGGGTGATAAACTTATTTTTTCCACCTTTCCAGAAGTAACCAAAACTAGCATTTCCAATTGTCCTGGTGTAATCTGGTCGTTTCTGATAGTTAAAGGAGGAACTTATTCGTGTTTTTGGATTATGGTTTTTTACAAATTCATAATTCTCATAAAATGGAATCATTAGTTTTGGAATGTTAAGCTTCATTTCACCGCCATATTCCAATGTGTTAAAAAATGTTTGTCGGGTTTCTTCTGACTCAAGTGTTAGAGTTTGAAATGCTAAGGTCCCCTTTATCGAAAAGATTTCTGCTCCACGTAGAAGATTTTTATTGTTATATGAAATAACTCCTGCCATACCGATATTCCCCGAAGTGTTATTGCCTTCTAGTTCTAATGTATATGACTGCTTTACAAGTGGTGTCAGGTAAATATGTAAATCGAGAAATTTCTCCTTTTGTGTATCCAAAAAAACATCGTTAGATGGATTTAACTTCATGTTTATCAGCTTAAATTGCTTTAAGTTTGAAAGATGGCTATGCGTTTTTTCTATATTCTCAATATTGTATCTGTCACCACGTTTAATAAAGCATGATTGTAGTAGTATTGATGATTTAATTTTTAGTTTTCCGCTGTAAATGATGTTGTACCCGTCAATATAAATGGTGTCTTGTTTTGCCTTATATTCTTCAGATTCTGAAATTGAAAATTTTGGATCATAATCAGCATGAATAAAAATATTGCGAATTATCTGAGATTTAAATGGTGTATTATTAATAATGTTTTCTTCTTCAAAAGACTTTCTTATTGCAATGGTTAGTTTTGTTTTATATCTACTTATTGTTGTATCTGCATAAAAATGAATATTGTTTATTGAAAAGTAATAATACCCATTGGTTTTTAGCATTCTTACAAGTCTTTCGCGTTCATCCTGCAGTTCATCAGTATTGAATTTGCCATTTGTGCGCGCTAAGGAGTTTACTGTATCCAGCAGAACCAATTCTATTACTTTTGGATCGGTAATGTCATAAACAATCTCCGATATTATATATGGTTCTCCTGTTTCTATTTTATATGTCAGCGATGTCCTTTTGTGTTTTTCTTTCTTTACGATCGATACTTCTGCATCGTAATAAGATTGTGCAGCAAGATATGATCTGATGTTTTCGAGAGTCTTTTCGGTTGCAAAATTGTCATAAATTACAGGAGCTTCACCAAGACTTGTCAACCATCTTGTCAAATATATTTTTTCTTTGGGGGCTTTACCTTTTTCTGCTCTGCGTTTATTTATTTTTCTTTCTTTGATTTTTCTTTTTTCTTCACGCGCAGATTCTTTAACAGGATCAACACTGTTGTATATCAACAGATAAAACCTTACTCCAAGTGTTTTT
>CAZUQY010000283.1:0-4551 GCA_964622935.1 uncultured Bacteroidales bacterium
ATCAACAGTTAGCCGTTGATTTACAGTAGTTTATGGGTTTTCTTGCAGACACTATCTATGAGTAATTATCAAATCATGGTTAATGATATTGAGTATTATATTTGGATTTTATTTAATGATTTCAGAATCACATAAAGCCCGGAGGGCTTAATGTTTTTATTCGCAGGTGAAATAGTAGATTTTACCTGCAGATATGTGTTAAGTGAAGATACAGTCTGGAAGGCTGAATGTGATTAAGTTATCTCTGCATATATAATCTCCCCTGATAACTTCCTTTCTTTTTCATCTCAGCCTGCACTATATGGCTTATTTCAAAATTCTTTTTCCCTTGCCAATCAGGGTAGATAATCATGTCTTTTGGCGACTCGCTTGTGAATCTTTCAATTATTATATCTGGATTTAGTCTCTCAAGGAAATTAATTATTACTCTAGTATAGTTTTGTAAGTTTAGGTCAAAGATTGAATCAGGACTTTCTTTATAAACTTCTTCAAGTTTGGTGCCTTTTAATACCTGCATTTGATGAATTTTTAGGCTCATTATTGGTAGCTTAGATATTTCTTCTGCATGATGATAGAAATCTTTTTCCGTTTCACCTGGTAGTCCTAGAATTATATGTAATCCACAGTTAATGTTGTGTTTTGCAGTTAGCTCAACAGCTGCAATAGTTTGTTCATAAGTATGACCTCTATTAATAAACTCCAGAGTTTTATTTATAGTTGATTCTACTCCATATTCAATGTTTAAATATTTGTCTTTGCATAGATCTTTCATCATTTGCAACTTCTCTTCGTCAATGCAATCAGGACGCGTTGATATAACCAAACCAACAACATCGTCTACTGCTAAAGCTTCTGAATAGAGTTTTTTAAGTTGATCAACATCTCCATAAGTATTGGTATATGATTGAAAATAGGCAAGATATTTTTGAGCTTTGTATTTAGGCTTGAAGAATGCAATACCTTTTTCAAGTTGCTCGGTAACTGAACTATTTGGATTACAATAGAATGGGCTAAAGCTTTTGTTTGTGCAATATATGCAAGCACCTTTACTAATGCTTCCATCTCTGTTAGGACAAGTAAAGCCAGCATTTATTGAGATTTTCTGTACTCTTTGTCCAAAAGTTTTTTTAATGTAGGATGAATAATCATTCCAAGGTAATATTTGCGTAGGCTGACTTGACATTAATTATTCAGATTTATTATCATCTTCATTTTTATAAAAATACTTGATTTCTATTCCGTCATATTCAGTACAATCACATTCTTCGTCAAATTCAGAATAAACAGAATATTTATCGATAATTTTTGAAGGACGATACATAAATGCAAGTCCAATTCCAGCAGCAAAGCCAGATAAATGTCCTTCCCAACTTACGTTATTATTCATAGGGAAAATACCCCAAATCATGCTACCATATAAAAATACAACAATAAGAGCAATTGCCATGTGTCTGATATTTCTACTTAATACTCCGGCAGTAAATAAATATCCTGCAAACGAATAAATCATTGCACTTGCTCCAATGTGTATGCTATCTCGACCAATAAGCCATGTTAGAATTCCACTTAGTATATAAGCCCAAACAAAGACTTGCATTGCATTATCATTATAGAAGTAAAAGAGGAGAGACCCAAGCACAAGAAAACTAGTTGTATTAGCAATAATATGTTCTATTCCACCATGCAGAAAAGGCATAGTTAGTATCCCAAACCATTGCGATATTTCTCTTGGACGTAAACCATATTCGGATAAACTTATGTTTAAACTAATTTCCAATATATATATCATCCAAAATAGAAAAATGAAACTTCCTGGAATAACTGTAGAAAGTAACATCTTTTTTAATTCGGTTTTGGAATCAGTTTGAATCTCCATAATACAAAGTTAAATATTTTGAAACATTTGTACATATATCATGCAAATAAATATATGTGACAAAACGGCAGAAAGTTGACTCGTCTATAATTTTTGTTTTGTAAAACATGTATTTCCTCTACTTGATTTTATCAAATCGTGGTGTTCTTTGTTTGTGTATTTTCTATATGTTTGCTTCCCTCTTTTAATATGCGATTGGAGTTGTGCATTTGCAGTAAACGATACATGAAATAATACTAAAACGGTACAAGGAATAAAGTCTTTTTTATGTTTTGGTTAATTTAAATATTAATACTTATGGTAAACATACAATAATAAAATGACATAATTGTTTTTGTCAAATCTAATAAGTCTAAAAATTTAGATATATTTGATTTGAATTTATGAAGCCAAAAACTATAAAATATCAAGAAGTTGTAATATTCTATTTTTCAGGAACTGGAAACGCAAAAAATGCAGTTTTATGGATAGACCAAATGTCAAAAGATAGGGGATTCAAAAGCACAATTTATAATATTGAAGATTTATCTGGTAAGGATATCCCTAAAATTTCAGAATATACACTTGTCGGAATTTGTTCGCCAACACATGGGTTTAATTTGCCACCAATTGTTTTAAAATTTATCAGTAAACTTCCTCGTGTTAAAAATGTAGATGCTTTTATTCTAAACACAAGGGCAGGGGTTAAAATGCACAAATTGTTTTTGCCTGGCTTAAGTGGAATGGCTCAATATATGTCAGCTATGTGGCTTAAACTAAAAGGATATCGAATTGTTGGAATGCAGCCATTAGACTTACCTTCTAATTGGCTTTTGGTACATCCTGGTTTAAGGGGGAAGGTAGTCGATTCTATTTACCAACGCTGTAATAGTAAGGTAAATGAATTCACGAATAAGTTGTTAGATGGCAAAAGAGTGTATAAGGCATTTTTGTCTTTGCCTTTTGACTTATTAGTTATTCCTATTGCTTTGCTGTATTATTTTATTGGGCGTTTTTTCTTAGCTAAAACTCTTTTTGCAAGTTATACTTGTAATAAGTGTGGATTATGTGTAGAAAAATGTCCAGTTAATGCAATTAAAATGGTTTCTGGGAGGCCATTTTGGACCCATAAATGTGAGAGTTGTATGCGTTGTGCAAATATATGTCCTCAACGATCAATAGAAACAGCACAAGTTTTTGCTTTTTCAATGATAATTTTAAACTCCTTCATTTTTACACCTTTGCTAATACTTGGTTTAGAATTTTTAGGCGTGTTTGATTTAATAGAAGATTCTTTTGTTTTAAATAATATTTGGATAATCGTAAGCTCTTATCTTTTTTTACTGTTTCTTTTTGCGAATTATTGGGTTATGCATTTTCTATTAGGATTTGATTTTTTTAATAAAATAATGACTTACACTTCTCTTAGTAGATTTAAGTTTTGGCGAAGGTATAAAGCACCTAAAAAGTTTCTGTAATTAGCTAGTCGATCTTCTTTGAATACTCTCTCAAGAAATCGGTGTTATCCTACGTCATCCGCGTTAACAATAAAACCCAGATAAGTAAAAACAGATAGCTGAAATATTTTTCATATAATACAAAGGATTTTGTTTTAAAAGTCATAATAAATATCAGATATTTATTTAATCTTTGTCAAAAACAAGTAATTATTAAATTCCAAATGAAAAAGTATTTTATTCTTATTTCCTTGCTTTTATGCATATTGTCTGCTTGTGATAGTGGATTGCCTAAGGATAATCATAATTCTAAACTTAATCCACAAGATAGTATAAGACTTTATACTCTGTTAGATAGTTTAAGCGTAAATTATACTGATGATAATGATAAATTGATTTCTAGTTCAGATCAGATAGTTTCTATGTTTCCTAATAATGCATCGAAGGTATTTATCGAAATTGCACATTTACACTTTTATAAAGACAATTATTATTTGGCGGAATACTATTTTGTCAAAGCTGCTACTGAGTTTCATAAACAAGAAATGATGGTAGAATATGCTGAGCAACTTAGTAATATTGGTGTAGTGAGAGAAGTGTCAGGTTCGTATCCCGAAGCATTAGAAATGTATTTTGAGGCATTGAAAATATTTGAGTCTCTAGATATGAAAATTCAAATTGCAAGAATTTCTAATAATATTGGCATAGTTTATCAGCAAATTGGTGAAGGCGACAAATCTATAGAGTACTATCGCAAATCGTTACAATTATTTAAAGGTACAGATGATGAAATTATTGAGGCGAATGTTCTGAATAATATTGCAACGCATTTTGAAGAATTTGTTCACGATTATGATTCTGCACTTTTTTATTATGAGAAAGCTCGAATTTCATACGACAATAATAATCTATTAAGACAATTATTGATTGTTGATAATAATATTGGTAATATATATATGCTTAAAAATGAATTGGATATTGCCGATTCAATATTTAATATAGTGCTAGAAAAAAGTATAGAGTATGATATGGAGAAAACAATTGCTCCCATACTTGTATTTCAAGCAGAATTATATTGTAGACAATCTAAATTTGATGAAGCAGTGGCTAAAGCTGAACAAGCATCTGTTTTAGTTAAAGCTAATTCGAATAAGGAGGAAGAATTAGAAAGTCTTACTGTTTTATATAAGGTTTATGAGAAACAAGGGAGTTTTAAAGAAGCGAATGAGGTAATTCATG
>CAZUQY010000284.1:0-4549 GCA_964622935.1 uncultured Bacteroidales bacterium
TGCAAATCTCCATTTGTTGAAATAGAGCTAATTCCTGAAGAATGCACTGCAAATATTGAAAACAAACTGCTTGATAATATAACAATAGCTCCTAATCCATCTCAAGATAATTTCTTCATTTATGGGCTTAATCAAGAAAAATCATATTCTATTGTTTTAACAGACATTTCAGGTAAATTAGTTAGCTTTACTTTAAACAAAGAAGACACTTATTTAAACATAAAAGACTTATCGCCAGGTATATATTTCACTAGAATCATTACTGATAACGGGCAAAAGGTCATTAAACTAATAAAACAATAATTCCTATTGTATTAAACAGCTTGTAATAAATATGAGCTGTTTTTTTATAATTTATTTTTAAACTTGAAAAATTCTAATTAGATTTGCTTTCATCAAATTAACTATGAATAAATATATTATTACTAACTAACACTAATAAAAAATGAAAAAGAATTTAATTTTTATCGGTTTTTTAGCTCTAATTTTAGGCTTCACCGGATGCACGAATTATGGAACACAATTAACATTTGGAAACATTGAATTTTATTACACAGATGATATAACAGAAGACGAGGCTGAAGCCACAGGTGATTACCTTGAAGTCATTGGCCTTACAGAGGGAGAAGAATCTAGCATCCAGCTTGCCAAAGATGGTGATACTTACTTATTTAGAGTTGTTGCTGCCGAAGATTATGAAGATATTGAAAACTACGAACAAAATGTTAAAACATTCTTGTATAGTTATTCTGCAGAAATTTTAGATGGCGAAGAAGTAGAATTTCATTATTGTGATGAGTACTTTAAAACTTTAGAAGTTATTAAGATGGACGATAATTCCTCAGACAATACAGAATATGAAGATGAATTAGACATTGAAGTTTATAATGGAACAGAGATTGAATATGACAATTCTGTGACTTTCAGCGAAGTTGATGATTTTGGTAATTACCTAATAGATGCAGGGTTCACAGATGGAACTACTAAAAGTGTAATCCTTATTAAACAAAGAGGAACATATATTTTCAAATTGGTAGTTGATGAAGCCTCTTGGAATGACCCTGAATACATTGACATTGCCAGCAATTTTGCAAGTAACTTATCTTACGATATCTTTGACGGAAACCCTGTCGAAGTTTATTTATGTGATGACTATTTTAATACAAAGACTAAAGTAAAAATGTAATAACAATATCTTTATTGCAAAGCAGACTCACAAGGTCTGCTTTTTTTATAAAAACATTTTTTCTTTCATAATAATGATTATATTGTAATCTAAATATAGATTATCATATAATCATTTATGTTTTTAAACTGTCACTCATATTACAGTCTAAGGTACGGCACTCTATCTCCTGTACAACTTGCCGAAAGCGCGTTTTCTCATGACGTGGATACTATTGCATTAACTGATACCAACAACACAAGTGGAATTCCAGAATTTTATTTTGCTTGTCGCCAGAATGGCATAAAACCAGTTGCAGGAGTCGACATAAGAGATAAAACGAACAAACAACTTTTCATCCTTTTGGCACGCAACAACCATGGATTAGCAGAGATAAATAAATATTTGAGCGAAGTAAACATGCAAAAACGCAAACGATATAACACACCTCTATTTAATAATGTTTACATAATATTCCCATTTGAGAACTTTTCTAAAGGCACACTTGCTGAAAACGAGTTTATTGGCATTTCTCCATCAAACATTAAGAAACTTTTAAGCTCTAGCCTGACAAAATTTAAAAGCAAAATGCTTGCCATCCACACAGTCAGTTTTCAAGACATGAAAGACTTTGAATTATTTCGCAATCTACGAGCGATTGATTCTAACTCACTTATATCTAAATTGCCTGCAGATTTACATTGCTCATCAGGCGAAGTTTTTATGCACCCATCCTATATGCGTAAAATCTACAGCGACTATCCCAAAATATTATCAAATACTCTTCGCTTACTAAACACATGCAGCCTTATTTTCGACAAAACCCATAAAAATAAAAGACTTTTTACCGACAAATTTGAGACTGACATCCAGTTACTCCGCAAACTTGCCGTACAAGGTTTAGCAAAACGTTATGGACCTCATAATGTCATTGCATACGAAAGGTTACAGAGCGAGTTAAAGATTATTGAAAAGCTTAAATTCGTTTCATACTTTCTTATTGCTCATGATATAGTAAGATATGCCAGATTGAAAGGTTTCTTCTACGTAGGTCGAGGTAGCGGTGCTAATAGTATAGTTGCATACTGCCTTCAAATTACGGATGTTGATCCAATAGAATTAAATTTGTATTTTGAAAGATTTTTAAATCCTAAACGTAGTAGCCCACCTGACTTTGATATTGATTTTTCATGGCGAGATAGAGATGAAATTTTTAAATATATTTTCAAAAAATACGGTTCCGAGAACACTGCACTTTTAGGAGCAATGAGCACATTCAAGACCCGATCTATATTGAGAGAACTTGGCAAAATCAATGGACTACCAAAAGAAGAATTAGATGTTTTGGCAAAAAATCCACAATCAGTAAAGAATAAGGATGATATTCATCGAAAGATAATAGATATTGCCGCCAAGTTATCCGGGTTCCCTAACTTACGCACAATACACTCCGGAGGTATTATTATAAGTGATGCTCCAATATATTACTATGCAGCACTTGACATACCACCAAAAGGTTTTCCTACCACACAATGGGATATGTATGTTGCCGAAGATCTGGGATTTGAAAAATTTGACATTTTATCTCAACGTGGACTCGGACATATTCGAGATTGTGTTGAGATAGTCTCAAAAAATAAAGAGACAGACATTGACATTAATAATGTTAACGAATTTAAAAAGGATAACAAGATTAATAGTTATTTATCAAGTGGAAACACAATCGGATGTTTCTACATCGAGAGTCCAGCAATGCGAGGACTGATAAGCAAGCTAGAATGTCAGGATTACATCACTCTGGTTGCAGCAAGCTCAATTATAAGACCTGGCGTTTCAAAATCAGGCATGATGAAAGAATATATTATAAGGTATAATAATCCCGGAAGCTTTGAGTATATACATCCTGTAATGGAGCAACAATTGAGTGAAACTTTCGGTGTCATGGTGTATCAGGAAGATGTATTAAAAGTATGTCACCATTATGCAGGAATGGATCTCGCAGACGCTGACGTGCTTCGACGTGCAATGAGCGGAAAATTTAGGTCCAGAGTACAATTTAACAGCATTCGCGATAAATTTTTCAATTTATGCAATAAGCTTAACAGACCAGAAAACGTTAGCAACGAACTTTGGCGACAAATTGAATCATTTGCAGGGTATTCTTTTTCGAAAGCCCATTCTGCATCATATGCAGTAGAAAGCTACCAAAGTCTATACCTTAAGACATACTTTCCACTGGAATTTATGACAGCTGTTATCAATAATTTTGGAGGCTACTATTCTTCATGGGTTTATTTTCAAGAAGCAAAGAGACTTGGGGCAACAATTAAACTTCCTTGTATAAACAATAGTGAATACTTAACAAGTATCAACAAAAACAATATCTATATTGGATTTATTCATGTTCAAAGCATCGAGAGTGCCTTAATTAGTCAAATTATTTACGAAAGAAACTTAAACGGAAAATTTAAAAGCTTTGAGGATTTCCTAAACCGATGCATAATCCCTAATGAACAACTTAATGTTTTGATACGAACAGGAGCATTTAACTTTACAGGTCACTCTAAAGCAGAACTAATGTGGAAATCATGTCTAAGGAAATCCAAAGAGAAAGTGAGCGCTTACGACATGCAGAAAAGACTATTTATTGTTTCAGAACCTGAATATTCATTACCTGATTTAAAAAAATCTACCATAGAAGATGCTTACGATGAAATTGAGCTATTAGGTTTTCCTGTAAGTATTAGTTTTTTTGATTTGCTTCAGACAAAATACCGTGGAGATATTAAATTCAACGATATGATAAAAAACACCGGTAAACAGGTAAGAATGTTGGGAATTTTTGTTTGTCTAAAATACGTTAGAACAAGCAATGGAGAAATCATGAATTTTATGACATGGATTGACACCGAAGGCAGATTTTACGACTCAGTACACTTTCCAAATACATTAAAAGAATATCCTTTTAGAGGAGCCGGAGTTTATCTAATGCTAGGAATTGTCGATGTTGAATTTGGATATCCCGTTTTGCGAGCGCAAAAATTAGCAAAAATGCCTTTTAATTTAGATCCGAGAGAGTAAACAAAGATTTCTCATCCTCGATAAAAATCGGGATTCGAAATGACTTTTCAAGCTGTCGCATTGACGAAATCAGGAGACCAACTTCAAAAGTTGAGTTCTATCAAACTTCCAGACACAGCAATTGCTCCTATTCTATAAATAGATACTATATTTCATTCTTCTGTTAAAAACACCATCACTATAAGGGACTTCTAATAAACCTAAGAAATGGTGGATTGAGTATTGATGATTGTGGATTATGTTTTTAATTAAAATCTTTATTTTACTAATAAAATGAAATAACACTTTTTGTTTTTTTGTTTT
>CAZUQY010000285.1:0-4535 GCA_964622935.1 uncultured Bacteroidales bacterium
AAAAACTGTTCTAAGGTAAAAGTATAATCAAATTTTTGATATTCTTCCCAAAATCCTAATGCTGTATTCCAATTATAAGATGTATAAGAAGTTTGATTATCGTTAATATCATATATAAATTCGTATTTCACACTATTTATCCATGCTTCAGTAATGTCATCCCAAGAACTATATATTTCTGATATAACTAAGTTTTGGTCATTGTACTCATACTCTTCCCTATCAAGGTTATTCCAAGCATTTATTACTATATCCCATTCAGATTCTACATGGAGAATCAAATTATCATTAGTATCATATTCGTATATATTGTGATAGCCGTATAGAAGATCACTTGTTGTCTGGTCAAAGGTGTATTGGTTATGACTTAACACTTGATTACCTTCGTTATATGTATATGCATCCCAGCGATATTTAAAAAAATCCTCATAATCAGTATTCCATATATAATCATTATTAGAAAGCATATTCCCATTTATATCATATTCGTAAGATTTTTTTAAGGTATTTTCCATTACCAGATTACTTGTTGACCATGTTTGAATTTTCATCTCAAGTAATCTGTTTTCTGAATCAAATTGGTAATCCCATATATTATCCATTCTCCAGCTTTCGTAAAGATAATGGTAATGATAAAGGTTCTTTTGCTCCAAATTATTATTTTCATCGTAAATGTATGTTAGCATTGTATTATCTACCATCATATTTAAAAGCGGATCCCATTTTGCAAGAATCGAACTATCTAGTGAATGCACTTCAATGTTTTTAGAATTTGCAGGTGTAAAATCAGATAGTTCCGCTTTAGGATTTGGAATAGATATTTGATAATCATTATTATTATTATATTCTTGAGCACTGCTAATGCTTGTAATATAGAGAAAAGTTAATAATACAAATAGATTCTTCATAGTAGTCATGGTTTTTGTCAAAGGTAATCAATTATTGTAACTAGCATTTGTAAGTTTTTAGAACTCGGTAAAAATAGTTCTAGATCTCACTAGATTCCTGTAAAAGAAACAATAACATGAATTGGTGGATAAAAAATAGTTTTTTGTTTGATGATCAAATAGATAATTAACAATTAAATGTTATTATTAAACTGGCCACGTGACTTATAGTCCGTTGTAAACCATGTAACATAACTTTAATTTTGTATACAAAGTTAAAGTTATGTTACATGGTTGAAAGTATAAAAATACGGGTGGGAAAACGAATAAAAGAACTCCGAAATAAACAAGGAATTTCCCAAGAAAAGCTTGCTGGACTAGCGGAAATTGACAGAACATATATGACCAGTGTTGAAAATGGTCGTAGAAATATAGCAATAGTAAATCTTGAAAAAATAGTAAAAGCTTTGGATGTGGATTTTGGTGATTTTTTTAATACTAATGATTTCTGTAAATGAAAAAGCCATTGAATTTTATAGATTTATTTGCAGGAGCAGGTGGGCTTTCTGAAGGGTTTATTCGAGCAGGTTTTAAGCCTATTGCTCATGTAGAAATAGATGAAGCTGCTTGTAACACAATGAAAACAAGAGCTGTTTATCATTATTTAAAAAAAACAAACAACTTTCAACCATATCTAGATTACATTCAAAATAAAATTCCAAGAAAAGAATTATATTCTTTAGTACCAGATAAGGAAATAAAGACTGTAATAAATTTACCAATTGGTGAGAAAAATAATAAAATAATATTTGATAAAATTGATACTTTAAAAGGAAAAAAAACAATTGATTTTATTATAGGAGGACCTCCATGTCAAGCATATTCTGTTGTTGGTCGATCACGAGATAAAAATCGCATGCAAGGTGATTCCAGAAATTATTTATTTTTAGAATATGCCAAATTTTTGGAATATTATAAGCCTAAGTATTTTGTGTTCGAGAATGTTATTGGTTTAAAATCAGCAAAATCAAAAGATGGTAGATTGTATCTTGAAATGATGCGTAGTTTATTTAAGGAAAAGGGTTATCATACGGAATATAATGTTGTGGAAGCGAAAGATTTTGGTGTTTTGCAAAATCGAAAAAGAGTTATTTTAATCGGCAAGAAAAATGGAGAAGAGGGTTTTTATCCTGAATTTGAAAAAAATAAATCTAACGTAACAGTATCTGAAATATTTAAAGATTTGCCATCACTTAAAGCAGGTTCTGGTAAATACTACATGACTAAATACAAGTCATATGAAGGAAAATATTTATTTGAAAGTCATATAAGAAATGGATTAGATTTTACTACCCAACATATTGCACGGCCAAATACTAAGCAAGATAAAGGCATATATAAACTTGCTGTTGAAAAATGGGATAAAGGACAACAAAGGCTTAGTTACAATGACATTCCTTTAAAATGGCAAACTCATAAAAATACTAAATCTTTTCTTGATAGATTTAAAGTGGTAGCCGCAGATTTGCCATATTCTCAAACTGTTGTAGCTCATATTTGTAAAGATGGGCATTATTATATTCATCCAGATAAAAAACAAAATCGCTCATTAACTCCTAGAGAAGCTGCTCGCCTTCAAACGTTTCCTGATGATTTCTTTTTTGAAGGTATATCAGAAAGGCAAAGTAGAACTGCTGCATTTAAACAAATTGGTAATGCTGTACCTCCACTTATGGCTGCAAAAATTGCACTCAAATTACAAGAACTATTCGACAATGAATAAAAACTATAGGATAGCCTTATATATATCATATCTGTGAATAAAACCGCAGCTATAAAAAAGAACATAAATTAATTAAATTATTGTAATGTCTGAAAATCAACAAATATTTTTTGAAAATGCAAACCCAAATCCGGAGTATTTAATTAAATCAATTGCAGAACAAGGTTACAGCTTAGAGACTTCATTAGCTGATTTAATGGACAATTCTATTTCAGCTAAAGCAAATAAAATTGAGATTTTAATTGATATTGATTCTGAACCATTTCGATTATTTTTGGCTGACAATGGTGAAGGAATGACTGAGAAAGAATTAAGCCAAAATATGCAGTTTCCAAGTAATTCACCTGAAGATAAACGGTTGAACACTGATTTAGGTAGATTTGGACTTGGAATGAAAACAGCATCTTTTTCTCAAACAAGAAAATTTACTGTTCTTTCAAAAAAGAAAGGAGAGAAAAAATATCATGGCAGAACGTGGGATGTCGACTTTCTTAAAAGAGAAGGATGGAAAATTATTATTAACTCAGTTGAAGAAGTTGCTTTCCTAATGGATCAGTATTATTATTTATCGAGAGAATATTTAAACAGATATAACGATTATGAACCTAATACAATAGTTATATGGGACGGGCTTTATAAATTTGAAAACTATATTAAGGAGAATAATAGAAAAGATGCTTTAAAAAGAGAAATAACAGAAGTAACTTCAGATTATTTGGCACTAGTGTTCCATAGATTTATGGAAAAAGGTTTAAATCCTTTAAAAGTTAGAATTAATAATACAATTGTCAGCCCTTTTAATCCATTTCCTGAAGAAGAAAAAGACTTTAGACAAATTGAACCAAAACAAAGTGCATTTAGATCAGATATTATAAAAATTGAGGGATTTGTCCTGCCTTCAAGAGTAATTACGGAAACGTCTAAAGGACTAACTAAGTGGACTACTAGACATCGAGGTTTGATGGATATGGAGGGTTTGTATATTTATCGTGCTAATAGAATAATTTTATTTGGAGGTTGGAATGGTATAGTTAAAAAAGCTCCAAGACTTCAGTTAGCTAGATTAAGAGTAGAAGTTGGAAATAAGGTTGATCATTTACTCCATCTCAATGTTGCTAAATCACAAATTGTTGTGCCTCATGAACTTAGAAATGCATTTGAAGACTATATACAAGAACTGAAAATTGAGGCTGAAAGAGAATATTACAATAGAGGAATAAGGAAGTTTTCAGGTAGTAAAACTCAAAATCATTTTCAATTATTTGAAAGGAGTTATTCTAATAAAGGTTCTATTCTAGAAGTAAATAATAATTTCCCAATAGTAAAAAATTTGCAGGATACTTTAGATAATGTACAAAAATCTAAATTGAATTTACTCTTGCGGATGATTAACACTTGTGTGAATAATATTAGACATGTGCATGAAGAAAAGGAGTTTCTCGGAATTGAAGAAAGTGATGGATTAAGTATTGATGAACTGAAATTGAATATAGAAGAGTTATTATCAAATGACATAACTAAAGAAATGATTAAAGAAGATATTCTACCAAATATAGGATTCAAATACTCCTCACTACCAGAAACAATTAAACTATTATTGAAATAGAATTAAAAGATGAATTATATTGATATATTTAAGAAAAAAATTGAAGAGAAAAGAAGTGCAAGTGAAGACCAAAATTTTCTTGATGAGGATTTTTTAAACATTTTTTTTAATTCCATTAAACTAGGAGTAATAAAAACGGCAGCTTTTTTGAGCATTAAAGAGGTTGATGAGTTAACTTTATTTAGTTATTTTGAAACTGCTTTAAAAGAATATTTATCTGTATATCCTATTGATCCAGGGATTAGTCATTCCTTAACAA
>CAZUQY010000286.1:0-4508 GCA_964622935.1 uncultured Bacteroidales bacterium
CGTAAAGCATAGTGCAATTGCTTGATAATCCTAAACTATGTGCTTCTTGATGGATTCTTAACCATGTTTTAGAATTTGTTTTTTCAGGGCAAATCTTTCTTCTGATAGAATCATCAAGAATTTCTGCGCCGCCACCTGCAAGTGAATTTAACCCATTCGCTTTTAGGTCTTTTAAGATTTCAAGGCTTGTTTTATTATCTGATTTTGCAAAATACTCAATTTCTACAGAAGTAAAAGCTTTGATATGGAGTTGGGGGAACAAATTCTTGATTTTAGTAAACAATTCGCAATAAAATTTAGATGTTTTTTCAGGATGCAAGCCACCTGTTAGGTGAACCTCGCTGATTCCTTCTGTAGTTTTTTCTTTAAGAATATTTATTACGTCGGGTATTTCTAAATCCCAACAATCTGGCATTCCTTCTTCGCGGTAAAACGAACAGAATTTACATTTGTTAATGCACCTGTTAGATATTTCGATATGAGTATTTTTGTTATAATAGACCTCCTTACCAAATTTTCTTTCTTTAATGTGATTTGCAAGGTACGCGCAAAACGAGATGTTTGAATTCTTGTAAAGATAAATAGCATCTTCAACTGAAATTCTTTCACCTGAAAAAACTTTGGCAGCAATATCTTTTTCGATATTCGACTTGTGTAAAAGCATTTCTTTCATAATGCAAATATAATAGTCAAATCTTCAATTTGCCTCGTAGGAACAAAATATTTTTAACTCTGGATAAGAATTTATTTGCCGTCCGGGGTAATGAGATAATATGAAATAGCTTTTGGCGCACGTATTTGCAAACATTTGAGCTTGTGCGTCGGAGCAAATACTGTTACAAAAGAAATTACTAATGCTTTCTTCTCTTAATAATTACATGAAATTGTACGCTAGAAAATACTTTAATAAAATGTGGTAGAACCTTTTTTAGTTTTTATATTGTCTGATATTTTTTAATTTTACATCAATGAAATCATTGATTAGCAAATATTCGGTTTCGACTGTAATTTTTATTGCTCTTGTCGTAATTATGTTTTCGGCAATAAATTATGTTGAAAACGAGGGCTTTAGCCCAACTGACGAAGGGGTTGTTTTGGCACAGTCTTGGCGAATAATTAACGGAGAGCAAGCACATTCTGATTTTATTTCTATTCGCCCAGCTGCTAGTGGATATTTGCATATTGTAAATATTGTAATGCCAGGTGCTATGGTTACCAATGCTCGTTGGTTTGTGCTTTTTCAATTTATTATGATTAGTCTTGTGATGATATTCTTATTGAAAAACAATTTATTTCAGTATTACAATAAACACATATCACTAATTTATTTTATTGCATTACTTTTGGTAGGTCTAAGTATTACAATATTAAATTATAATCTTTATTCGTGGACAACAATTGATGCTGTTTTTTGGTCAGTAATGTCATTGCCATTTATACTGTCGAATCAAAGATGGAAAATTGCAATTGGGCTTATTTTTCTTTCATTTGCAGCACTCTCGCGTCAAACATTTGTGCTAATTGCTTTTGTAGCATATTTGCACATCTTTATTAAAAACCGAAAACGTTTCGTGCAATTCCTCCCTGTGTTCATTGGCGGGGCATCTGCATTTATTTTTATTTGGTGATGTTGCTTATCAATAATTCATTTGCTGAGTTTATAAGTCAAATGACTGGCAGAACGGAATTTTTAGAGACAGCAATAATTCAATTTATTAAAAGATTTGTATGGGCATATTCAACACCATTGAATGCAATTGTGTTTATTGTTTTTGCATATATGCATTTAAAAATAAAAACTGGAATTTTAGATAAGTTCAAGCAAAGAAATTTACATGTTTATATGGCTTTGGCTTATGCTATTTTTGCAATCTTGAGCGTTTTTAGACATTTCTTGCTAAGCAGAATTGATATTTATACAATGCCTTTCGATTTGTTTTTTATGAATCTTTTCTTTGTGTTATTTCATTTTGTTTTGTTGCCTGAAAAATCACGAATCAGGCTCATTACAATTTCTGTTTTACTGATTTCATGGGTATCTGCCATTTCGCTTGGAGATAACGCACCGGTTTTTGGCTCAGGACCAATGTTTCTGGTTTTAATCTTCTTATGTGCAGATGTTATTAGCATGTCTGAATTAAAATTTGTTCGTGTTCTTACTTGTAAGTATTTTTTGTTGAGTATATCAATTGCCATTTTCTCACTCGCTATTATCAGTCAGCGTAATCTTAACTATCGCGATCTTGGGCAAACTCTGCTTGTGTCTGGATTAAATAATTCAAGCGAAGAATTTGGAAACATTAAAACCAATGTAAATCTGCTTGAGTATTACACTAATCTTAATCAAGTGTATGACGAGCTGTTAGATGCTAAAGATAATACTGTTGTTTTTCCGCACAATGCAATGTTTTATCCGGTGATGCAAACTCAGAATCCGATGAGTCTAGATTGGTTGATAGCCAATGAATATATTGGGCAGGAAGATAGAATAGAAAAAGATTTTTTTACAATGATTACTGAGAAGCAGATTTACTTTATTGTCGATAAAGTTGATACTCGAATAATCTGCGATAGCATTATTATAAGGCATTACGAGAATAATCTTATTTATGATCTGATTATCGATAATTGTCATAATCTTGATGTGAATTCCGATTTTGTAGAGGTTTATAGAAGTTGGCAGTAGAAAATAAAAAAAACGCTCTGCAAAAGCAAAGCGTTTTCTATATAATTGTAATTAAAATTAAGCGTGTTTTTCTTCGAATTCTTTCATTGCATTAACAAGTACTTCAACATCTTCCATTGTACATGCATTGTAAGTAGAAGCTCTGAATCCACCAACAGATCTGTGACCTTTTAGTCCAACACAATTCTTGCTTCCTGCAAAGCTTATAAATTCTGATTCCAATTCTTTATATTGATCCTCGAAAATAAATACAATATTCATTCTTGAACGACTTTCTTTAGCAACTGGAGATTTGAACATTTTGCTATTATCAATAGTTCCATAAAGTAAATTAGCTCTGTCGTCAGCAAGTTTATTCATTGCAACAAGACCACCCATTTCTTTCACCCAAAGTAAAGTTTCTCTGATAGCAAAGATATTAATTACAGGAGGAGTGTTGTACATTGAACCACCATCAATATGAATTTTGTATTGTAACATTGAAGGAATTGGTCTGTCTGCAAGCTTCTCTAGCATATCGTTGCGAATAATTACAAATGTAGCACCTGCAGGTCCCATATTTTTCTGAGCACCACCATAAATCATTGCATATTTTGAAATGTCAACAGGGCGGCTTAAGATGTCAGAAGACATATCAGCAATTAGTGGAGCATCGCAAGTCCAGTCTTCGAACATTTCTGTTCCACGAATAGTATTGTTTGTTGTAATGTGCACGTAATCAAGATCTTTTGGGATTTCGAATCCTTTTGGAATGTAGGTAAAATCTTTATCTTTTGAAGATACTTCAACAATCTCTCCCCATAATTTTGCTTCTTTAATTGCTTTGGTTGACCAAGTTCCGGTATTTAAATAAAAAGCTTTAGTTTTAAGGAAGTTGTAAGGAATCATACAGAATTGCATACTTGCACCACCGCCTAAGAACAGTATTGAGTAATTGTCAGGAATATTTAAAACCTCTTTCATTAACTCAATAGTTTGATCCATTACTGCCTGAAAGTCTTTTCCACGATGTGAAACTTCAAATAGAGACTGTCCTGTACTATTAAGTTCTAAAATTGCCTTTGAAGTATTTTCTAAAGTTCTATCAGATAATTTACAAGGACCTGCGTTAAAAATGTGCTTTCTCATAATGTGTGTGTTTTTATGTTTTAATAAACTTCTTTTCCGAAACAAATGTACTAAACAAATTTTAAATATGTACATATACTTTAATGATGTACAACATAAAATATTTAATTATTTAAAAGTAACGGGGGTCTAAATTGTCTGATACCCAAAAGTTTAGTCAACTTTGCATTGCTTAGTATTTGCTAACAAAACTACTCGTGGGATTTGTAATAACTTATATGTTGAAGATAGGTACAGTAGAGCTTAACTGTGAAGAGAGATGGAACCAGTACCAACATTGTCTTGTGCGAATAGGTTTACTGAAATTAAACTGATAATGAATGTGCTTAAGAACTATCTCTGTTTCAATAGTTAGGTAATTTTAATGATTTTTGTTCAAAAACATTGCTAAATTCCTTTGATATCAATAATACTATTTCACATATTTGGTTTTTCGATATCTAAGTAAGAGGTTATGCTGTACCCAATTATCTTACAGGCAGAAGGATAAATGTTAAATTAATGATGAAATTTTGATAAGTTTAGCATAGTTTTTGATAGAGCAATATGGTAATTTTAATATTATGAAAATTTTTGTATTTCTATTTTTGATCATGACTTTTTCGAGTTTTTCTTTTGCTCAGGTAGCAGATATTCAATCTGATAATTCACAAATTAATCCGAAGCAAACATTAAATGTTGAAGATTTTTCACA
>CAZUQY010000287.1:0-4501 GCA_964622935.1 uncultured Bacteroidales bacterium
AGTATTGGTCGACGATCATGAGATTTTCCGAAAAGGACTTAAGCTTGTTTTAAGCAAACTTAAATATACTAAGGTTATCGCCGAGGCCTCAAATGGTGTTGATTTTCTTAAACTATTAATAGACCATAATCCTGATATTATTTTAATGGATATTCAGATGCCTGAGATGAATGGAATTGATGCAACGATTGCAGCGCTAAAGAAATATCCTGAGCTTAATATTATTGCTTTGACAATGTTTAACGAGAACGATTATATTCAGAGTATGATTGATGCAGGAGTAAAGGGATTTCTAATGAAAAACATCAATAAAGAAACTCTCGATAAGGCAATCCAAACTGTATATAATGGTGGCAATTATTATTCTGAAGAATTATTCGATTTCTTTACTCAACAGATAACAAAGGAGGTAAAACCATCATCGGTTAATGTAAAGCTTACAAAACGCGAAAAAGAGATTCTTCAATTAGTTTGTGAGGGATTGAGCAATAAGGAAATTGCTGACATTCTGTATGTTAGCGAGAGAACTGTGGTGGGACATAAATCAAATCTTTTTCTAAAACTCGACTGTAAAAACACCATATCTTTAATGTTTTATGCAATAAAGAATAAATTAGTGGTTGTGTAGATATTTGTAAATCAGTTAAAAAATTTACAGCAATTCTTTCTTTAAAAATTCACCTGTATAACTATTTTTGTTTTTCACAATATCTTCTGGAGTTCCTTCAGCGACAATAGTTCCGCCTCTTTCGCCACCTTCAGGCCCTAGGTCAATTATCCAATCAGCAGATTTAATAATGTCCATATTGTGTTCAATGATGATCATACTATTGCCTCTGTCTATTAAGGAGTTGATTACTCCGAGTAAAACTCTGATGTCTTCAAAATGCAATCCGGTTGTTGGTTCATCAAGAATGTATAAAGTGTTGCCGGTTTCACGTTTCATAAGTTCGGTAGCAAGTTTTACACGTTGAGCTTCACCTCCTGATAGGGTAGTGGATGATTGTCCTAGACTTATGTATCCAAGACCAACTTGCTGTAAAACAAACAGTTTCTTGTAGAGTTGCGGGATGTTTTCGAAGAACTCAACTGCTGAGTTTATTGTCATATTCAACACATCTGAAATAGATTTTCCTTTGAATCTAACTTCTAAGGTTTCGCGGTTGTACCGTTTTCCACTACAGGTTTCACAAGGGACATAAACATCTGGCAGAAAGTTCATTTCAATTGTACGTAAGCCTGCGCCTTTACATGTTTCGCATCTTCCTCCTGATACATTAAATGAGAATCTACCTGGTTTGTATCCTCTAATTTTAGATTCAGGCAAAGAGGCGAACAAATCGCGTATATCTGTGAAAATTCCGGTATACGTAGCGGGATTAGATCGTGGTGTTTTGCCTATTGGAGATTGGTTAACTTCAATGTATTTGTCAATGGTTTTTATGCCTTTGATTTCATCATGTTCAAGCGGAAAGCTATTAGCACGATAAAAATGACGTGCTAAAACAGGAACCAAGGTTTCATTTAATAAAGTTGATTTTCCTGATCCGGAAACACCTGTTACACAGACCATTACTCCAAGAGGTATAGATACATCAATGTTTTTAAGATTGTTCCCTTTTGCTCCTTTGATTGTAAGTTTTTTATTGTCAACTTTACGTCTTGTAGTAGGAATATCTATTTGGCGTATTCCGCTAATATATTGACTAGTAATTGAATTAGAGTTTTTCATTTGACTTGGAGTCCCCGAAAAAACAAGTTTTCCACCTTTACGTCCTGCTCCAGGTCCAATATCAACAACAAAGTCGGATTTCTCAATCATATCTTTGTCGTGTTCGACCACAATAACGGAATTGCCACGGTCGCGTAACTCCTTAAGTGAATCTATCAGTTTATTGTTATCTTTTTGGTGCAATCCAATACTTGGTTCATCAAGAATATATAAAACATTGACCAATCTCGAGCCAATTTGTGTTGCGAGTCTTATTCGTTGAGATTCGCCACCTGATAAACTTTTTGACGGACGATTTAAACTTAGATAATCAAGCCCGACATCAAGGAGAAAACCAAGTCTGCTGCGAACTTCTTTTATGACTTCTTTAGCTATGATGCGATCTCTTTCAGAAAGTTCAAATTCATAGTTATTAAGAAAGTCGTGTAATTCACGAATATCCATTGCGGATAGTTCGTAAATGTTTTTGTTGGCAAACTTGAAATGTAGCGATTCTTTATTTAATCTTGCCCCATTACATTTAGGACAAGTTATAAATTTGTTGAATTTAAACGATGATTTATTTGAATATGGATCTTTTTCTTCTTCGTCCTGTTTTGCTTTAATTTGATTTACAATACCGTCAAAACTGACAACATAATTTGAGGATTCGCCAAGTGGAGTATTTTTTAGTCTAAGGCTTTCACTACATCCATAAAGCAATGCGTCCATTGCATTTTCACTTAATTCGTTTATCGGGGTTTTGAGAGAAAAATCTACTTTGTTAGCAAGTGCATCAAGTATCCAGAAACTTAGGGAGTTTCGATATTTTCCTAAATATGTAATTCCTCCATTGTAAATAGACATTGAAGTGTCAGGAATAATTTTTGTAATATCAACATCTGCAATTACTCCCAATCCGTTACATTTTGAACATGCTCCCTGAGGTGAGTTAAATGAGAATGTGTGTGGTGCTGGTTCTTTGTACGAGATACCTGTTGAAGGGCACATCAGAAATCTACTGAAGTATCTGACTTGATTGCTGTCTTTGTTTAGAATCATTAAAATCCCTTTCCCTATTGACATAGCGAGATCTACTGATTTTTTTAGACGTTGTTTATCATCAGTTTTAACAACAATTTTATCTACTACCAACTCGTTAAAATGAGATTTGTACCTGTCAAGTTTGAGATTGTAGACGATTTCTCTTATTTCGCCATCTACTCTGGCATGTAGAAATCCTTTTCTACGGTAAGATTCGAAAAGTTCTTTGTAATGGCCTTTTCTGCCATCAATAAGAGGGGAGATGATATATACCGGTTTATCAGCGAAATCATTTAAAATAATATCGATTATTTGATCATCGGTATATCTGACCATTTTTTCACCTGTCATGTGCGAATATGCTGTAGAGGCTCTGGCATAAAGCAATCTTAAATAATCGTAAATTTCTGTAATAGTCCCGACAGTTGATCTAGGATTCTTTACTGTAGTTTTCTGTTCAATTGCAATTACAGGGCTTAATCCAGTAATCCCATCCACATCAGGACGTTCCATATTACCAATAAACTGACGAGCATATGCAGAGAATGTTTCCATGTACCGTCTCTGACCTTCGGCATAAATAGTGTCAAAAGCAAGTGAAGATTTTCCACTACCACTTAGCCCAGTTATTACACTTAATTTGTGTTGAGGAATGTCAATGTTAAGATTTTGTAAATTATGTACTCTAGCTCCGCGTACACTTATTTTTCCACTAATTTCACTCATCTTATTCTGTCTCTTTTGGAATTTTGCAATTTCTCACCTCTTTGGCAGGTATAAGTATCTTGTATTCCTTTCTAGAATTATTCATTAAACTGTTTCCTTTTATCCATGGGTTGAAGTATTTTAATATTTTGAAATTAGTACCATTATTAAAAGCAAACTGAACAAGGTCATTTATTGTGCTGTCAACTGTTATTTCTATAGTTTCTAGTACAGGGTAACGATCTTTTTCAGGGATATTAAATCCATATTTTTCGGGTTCTGAGAGAATTATTTTGTATGCTAAAATTCTATAAATATACCTTGCAGTTTCTTTGTTTAGCTCAATATCCCAGTAATTATCTACACGCTGAAAATCGAGATCTCTTTTTAAACCTCCTATCCCCATATTGTATGAAGCTGCAGCAAGTGTCCAGTTTCCAAAATTATTGTAAGCTTGTTTGAGGTATTCGGTCGCAGCAACTGCAGATTTTTCTTGATGATATCTTTCGTCAACGTATCTGTTAACTTCAAGATTGCGTTCTCCTGCAGTAGTTTTCATAAACTGCCAAAATCCGGCTGCTCCTGCAGGGCTAACAACATTTAATAAGCCACTTTCGGCAACACATAAATATTTCATATCGTCAGGTATTTCGTTCTCTTTTAGAATTTTTTCGATAATTGGGAAATATCTGTTTGCGCGTTTAATGTATAAAATTGTAGATGAGTGTCTGTATGTATTGATAATAAGTTCATAATCCAATGCTTCCCTTACATCAAAATATTGTAATGGTACATCTTCGCCACAAAAATCTAGTTTTTCTGGAATCTCCGGTTGAAATATGTTATAAGGTAGATTTATAGTGTCTTCAGCGATTAATATTGGATTATTGTTTTTAACAGTATCCGAAAAAACAAATAGATTTGATATTAGTAATCCTATCGCAATACCGCCAACTAACATTGCCGGAATTCTTAAGTGTTTTTTTATTTTCATTATTTTTGCTTTGTCAGTTTTGTGTTGATATAAAGAAATAGGAATAC
>CAZUQY010000288.1:0-4494 GCA_964622935.1 uncultured Bacteroidales bacterium
AAAAGAAGGCTGAGAATATCAGGCAGACAATTATGATAATTATTGAGGACATATATAAATCTTACGGAAATCTTGAAGTGCTAAAAGGCATAAATTTAACCGTAAAAAATTCAGAAATAGTCTCAATATTAGGTGCTAGCGGTGCTGGTAAAACAACTTTACTTCAGATTATTGGTACACTTTTAAAGCCAGACAAAGGAAAGATTCTCATAGATGATGTGAACATAATTGGATTATCTGAAAAAGAACTTTCAAAGTTTAGAAATCTGAACATTGGTTTTGTGTTCCAGTTTCATCAGCTTTTGCCCGAATTCACTGCTCTTGAGAATGTTTGCATTCCAGGACTAATAGCAAGGAAAAATAAAACGGAAGTAAAAAAACGAGGATTAGAATTATTGGAATCTCTAAATATTTTAGATCGAAAAGATCATAAACCAAACGAACTATCTGGAGGAGAGAAACAACGAATTGCCATTGCCAGAGCTCTGGTTAATAATCCTTCAATAATTCTTGCTGACGAACCATCAGGAAATCTAGACTCAAAAAATGCAAAAGATCTCTACAAGATAATATTTGACCTTCGCAAAGACTTTGAGCAAACATTTGTAATTGTAACACACAACGAGGAGCATGCAAAACTCACAGATAGAATGTTCACTATTAAAGATGGTGTAATAGAAAAGCTAAGCCGATAAAAACAACTGATATTACATTTCTTTTCAATTGTAATTTGCAATCCGGTATTTTTTGTAAATTGCACAATATCTAAACACATATACACATGATAAAAAAAATCATAACAATTGTCACAACATTGATAATAATTGGGTCTGTAAATATTATTGAAGCTAATCCTATTTCACAAAAAGAGGCATTACTAGCAGCAACGAATTTCTATTTAGTAAATAATCCTACACTGAGTAATGTTGAAATTATAGATTCAAAAACAATAAATTATGATGGAATAAATGCTATCTCAATTTTCAGTTTTAACACAGGTGGGTTCGTCGCCATATCACTATTCGAAGAAACTCGACCAATTGTTGCGTATTCTTTTAACGGAAATCTTGATTTAGAAAACATCCCTGACAATGTTTTAGCTTGGTATAACAATGCTGGAAAAAGAATTAGTGAATTATCTAAATTAGACAAAAGAAAAATTAAAAAACACAATGAATGGCAGCTAATAGAAACAGGTAATTACTTAGTAAACACACAAAAATCTTCTATTCTTATCACTTCTCACTGGGGACAAGGATGTTACTTTAACCAACTTTGCCCTGCTGCTACAAACGGACCTTGCGGAAATTGCGTTACAGGATGTGTTGCAACTGCAACTGCTCAAATTATGTATTACTGGCAATATCCTCAATTTGGAACAGGAGAACATTCATATGAAAGCACTTTTTTCGGTCCATTAAGTGCAAACTTTGGTGAAACAGAATATATGTGGGGTGATATGACTGATGATGTATTGTCTGAAAACACAGCAGTTGCAACATTAATGTATCATTGCGGAGTATCAGTAGATATGGCATATACGGCAACATCTTCAGGATCTAATAATATTTATGCATTATTTGCTTTATCAAATTATTTTAAATATTCAAATAATATAGAGGAAGTTCGCATGTCAAATTACACAACAAGCGAATGGATTGATTTGCTCAAAAACGAAATAGATAATCTCAGACCAATTCTATATAGCGGTCAATTCGAAATAATAATACCTGAAGAAGATCCCATAATTGATGGCCATGCATGGGTTTGCGATGGTTATGATATTACTGATAACTTCCATTTTAACTGGGGTTACGGCGATGGCTCAGATGGTTATTATGAGATGGAAGATTTTTTATACCCACTTAACAATAAAGCTATTATCAAAATAATGCCTATTCAAGATTGTGATATTAAAATCAGTGAAATGCCAGAACCTTTTTCTCAAACATTTACATCTGAATCCACAATAAAAGTAAAAGTTGAAAACTACAGTTTAACTCCGCTAACAGATATTCCAATTTCATATTCTGTTAATAATGGCACAATTTTCAACGAGGAAATTTCTGAAACTATCCCTGCATTATCTTCCATAGTTTATGAATTTAGTACTCTTTATGATTTCTCCACAGATCCGGGTTTTTATTCTGTAGAAATATTCTCTTCACTAATATGTGACACCTATAATTATAACGACACATTGACAACAACAATTCAAAATATTACATGTGCCCCTATTCCCTACACAACAGGATTTGAAAACGATGAAGAACGTTTAGGCTGGTTAGTCGAAGATGCTAATGAAGATGAAAAAAACTGGGACTTTTCTTATACAGGTGAACTAAACGCATTTTATCAAGGTAACGAAAATAATGCAGATGATTGGCTATTCTCAAGATGTCTAGAACTAGAATCTGGGAAATTATACAAATTAAGCTTTGATTATAAAAGTACTGGAATGTATTGGCCACAAGATTTAAGTATAAATTTAGGGTCTGCCCCCCAAAGCATTACGATGCTTACTGAATTAGGTTCGGCAAATGGCTTTATTAATAATGCTTTTGAACAAAAAGAAATTGCATTTACAGTAGACCAAACGGATTCTTACTATTTGGGATTTTATTGCTATTCCGAACCTGATATGTTAAATACAGTGATTGATAATGTTAACATAGTTGAATTATCACAACCTGATATTGAAGTATATGAGTTATTAACCCCTGAAAGCTCATGCGAATTAGGAGACGAACTTATCGAAATCAAAATTCGCAATATGTGTTCTAATGTTTTAAACGACATTCCTATTTCATACATTCTTGATGGTGAAGATGCCATAAATGAAACAATAGAAACTGAGATACAGCCTGGTGAATATGCTAATTTCCAATTCTCAACTTTAGGAGATTTTTCAGGTGCAGGAGACCACACATTAAAAATTTTCTCTTCGATGATTGATGACAATAATCTGATAAACGATACAATCGAAGTAGTCATTCAAAATCAGAATGCATCTTCCACACCATATTTGTGCGAATTTGAGACCTCGGATGAATATGAATTTTACGTGATAGAGAATCTCAATGATGATGACAGAACTTGGCAATATCTATCTTCAGGAGGGAATGAAAATACGGGATGCGTAAAGTATGATTACGCTGATTTTAATGCTGCCAATGACTGGCTAATTACTAAGTGCCTTTATCTAGAGAACGAATATATTTATAAATTAAGTTTCTGGAATAAAATCGAAGATGCAAGCTGGCCTGAAAAATTGGAAGTAAAAATAGGAGACGCACAGATTGCAGGTGGAATGGAAGTACAACTTGCAGATTACCCAAATCTTACCAACTCAACCTATCAATTAGAAGAAATCACTTTCCCAATCTCAAGTGATGGATATTACTATATTGGCTTCCATTGCTATAGCGATGCTCAGATGTTTAATTTATATCTTGATGATATTAGCATTGATATAGATGAAATAAACGACATTTCTGATATTGACAATAGGAATTTAGAGATTTTTCCAAATCCTTCAAATGATATAATCTACCTAAGGACAGAAAACGAAGATTATAATAATTCTACAATCTGCATTTATAATCTCCAAGGCAAAAAAATAATTGAAACAACTATGTCAGAAGATGAAATAACAATTGATATAAGCTCACTTGATAAAGGTATTTATCTTGTCAAAGCTGAAGGCAGCATCAGTGTTTTTGTGAAAAGAATTATAAAGATATAACAACTATAATCCTCATTTGATGGCGTTATTATAGTCTGAGAGCTTAGGCTTTGATTTGTAATTTTCGTATTTAATACCTATATTGTGAGTTCACTACTTACAAATTATAATGCTTGATAAAATTCAACTAAATAGACTAACTAAATTACGAAAGCACTTACATCAACACCCTGAGCTTTCTGGAAAAGAAAAAGAAACTCAGAAAACAATCCTTAATTATTTATCCCAACTGAATCCAAGCAAAATAGTTAAAAACATTGGTGGTTACGGAATTGCATATATCTTTGATTCTGGCATACCAGGTCCAACATTGTTGCTAAGAGCAGATATGGATGCTTTGCCAATTAATGAGATATCTTCAGTTGAATATATATCTAAAACAAATGGCGTTGCACACATGTGTGGACACGATGGACATACAACAATAATGTGTGGATTAGCTGAAATAGTCGACAAAAACCCTCCAGAAAAAGGAAGACTTGTACTACTTTTTCAACCTGCTGAAGAAACTGGAAAAGGTGCAATATCAGTAATAGAAGATGAGAAATTTAATGAAATAAAACCGAACTATTCATTTGCACTGCATAGTCTACCTGGGTTAAAGAAAGATACAGTTTTTTGCACTCCTAATGCTTTTGCATCAGCATCAACGGGAGTTATAATAAAGCTAAAAGGTTTATCTTCTCACGCAGCATATCCTGAAGATGGAAATAATCCTGATTTATGCATTTCTGATTTAATAAAAGCCT
>CAZUQY010000289.1:0-4440 GCA_964622935.1 uncultured Bacteroidales bacterium
TTTCCATAAATATTAATATTGGAATAATAGGTATATGCAATTGTCGAAATACAGACTAGGTAAATCGAGAATAGCAAAACAATATTCCTTTTAGATATTATATTATATTTCGATTTCATATATTTTATAAATATAGAGAAAATAAATCAAAAAAAAGGTCTCAATTCTGAAACCTTTTCTTATATCATCAAGTGAATATCTATTTCCCTGGACATTTCTTCTTGATATTTGCAGTGATATCATTTCTACCATATGCTTTATCAAAATGAATTGAGAATTCTTCAGCTAACTTTTGTGCTACTTTATCATATTCTTCCTTATTTTTCCATGTATTTTTTGGCATTAGAATCTCTGAAGGAACTCCAGGACAAGATTTTGGTACATTTACATGAAATAATGGATTATATTCAAACTCAACATCATTTAGTTTACCTTCAAGAGCAGCGTCTACCATTGCTCTAGTATACTTTAAGTCAATTCTTTTTCCAACACCATATTTTCCACCTGACCAACCAGTATTTATCAAATATACATTGGCATTGTGTTCTTCCATTTTATCACCAAGCATTTTAGCATAAACTTTAGGTAAGGCTGGCATAAAAGGTTGACCAAAAAATCTAGAAAATGTTGATTCCGGCTCGACAACACCAGTCTCAGTACCAGCTAGTTTAGAAGTATAACCCATTAAAAACCATAACATTGCTTGATTCCTGTCTAATTTTGACACAGGAGGTAAAACACCTGTAGCATCTGCAGTAAGGAATAATATTGATGATGGATGTCCACCTGTACTGCAAAGCTTAATATTATCCAAGAAAGTCAATGGATACGATGCTCTAGAATTGGGAGTCAATCTTTCATCATCAAAGTCAAACTCACCATTAGGATAAATCATTGCATTTTCAACAATAACTCCATGATTTAAATAATAATCAGGATGTAAAACAGCTCTATAAATATCAGGTTCCTTTTCAGGATGAATATTTATCATTTTAGCATAACAACCATTCTCAAAATTTGCTACTCCATCATCACTCCAACCATGTTCGTCATCTCCTAATAATGCTCTTGACGGATCCGCTGATAATGTTGTTTTTCCAGTACCAGACAAACCTAATATAAGTGCGGTTTTACCATCTTTTCCTTCATTAGCCGAACAATGCAAAGGTAGAACATTTTCAAAAGGAAGGTAATAATTCATAACTGTAAACATAAGTTTCTTAACACTTCCTAAATATGCAGACCCAATCACAATACCAATTCGACGGTCAAAATCCATTACCACAATTTTATCGGTACTTGTCCCATTAGGTAATTTACGAAGTTTCCATTCGTATTTTGCTGAATCTAACTTATCATATGGCAAAGCTATTAAATAAAATGGCTTGTCATAAAAACAAGATTTGTCAATATCTTCTGGTACAGTACGAAACATATTATCGACAAAAACAGAAGTTGAAGCATGATTTGTAATTGTTTTAACCGGAAGTGCATAATTTGAATCAGCTCCAATAACTCTATCAGTTACATAAATACGATTATGCTGTCCAATAAAACTTAATGCATCTTCAAAAACCAAATCAAAAACTCGCTCAGGAACAGGCAGATTATTAGGAGAATTCCAGTCAATATGAATTTGACTTTCTGGTCTCTTAACAATAACAGTATCTTTTGGGCTACGACCTGTAGAATCCGGATGCGTCCAAGTTGCAAGTGTACCTGACTTTGAAACCAGACATTCACTATTACTTACAGCATCACCAATCAATCTTTTACGATCAGCATTAACTATCTGATTTTTACATTCGTTCAGTAACTCATCAATCTTTTTGTGGGTCTCTTTGAAGTTTATTGTTTTCATAGAATAGCTTATTTTAAGGCTGCAAAAATAGGAAAAATTACACATTAAAAACCTGTTAAAGAATATAAAACAGCTTTTTATGTTGTTAAAAATGTTTATACATTTTTTTAAACAACAAGGCAAGAACCTATTAAAAACTGCACTTTAACAATATTCAACTAACCAAATTTTACAGCAAATCCATATTGCAAAATTTTAAGATTACATCAACGGAATAATCTCAAATTATGAAATCCTTCCTCCCAATTTATATGAAAATTCTCATTGAAAAGGAAGAAAATTATTAGAAGTCCCCTTAATTAAAACAAGTTTTACTATTTTGCAAAAAATTTACAAGTATATGATAAAAAAAGTACCACATACTTACGTTATAGTCTTCTCAATCATTATTATTTCTGCAATATTAACCTGGATTATACCAGCCGGAGAATTTGACAGAGCTTCAAAACTTATGGAAGATGGTAGATCTAGAACTATTATTGTAGAAGATTCTTATCACACAACTGATTCTGCTCCTCAAACATGGCAAGTTTTTTCATCTATTTTTAATGGATTTGTAACTCAAGCTAATATAATTATTTTTATTCTTTTGATTGGTGGAGCTTTCTGGATTTTAAATGCAAGTAAAGCTCTTGATGTTGGCATAATGTCATTTATTGCAGCAACTAAAAAATTAGAAAAAAATAAATTCTTGCGAAAACTCGGGGTTGATAATATTGTCATGATTATGATTATGACTCTCTTTAGTTCTTTTGGAGCAATTTTTGGCATGAGCGAAGAAACTATTGCTTTTGTAATAATACTTGTTCCCCTTGCCATATCGATGGGATACGATTCTATTGTAGGTGTTTCCCTTGTTTATGTTGCTGCACATCTAGGATTTGCTGGAGCAATATTAAATCCTTTTACAATTGGAATTGCTCAGGGATTGTCTGATTTACCTGTTTTTAGTGCATGGGAATACCGCATACTATGTTGGATTGTCATTAATGCTATTGGCTTTTCATTTATTCTTTTATACGCTAGAAAAGTAAAACGAAACCCGAAAAAGAGCTTAACATATGAAGCAGATGAATTTTGGAGAAAAAATAAAGCAGAAAGCAGCAATGAAATAAAATATTATACTCCAATGAGTGCATGGATAAGCTTTATCCTTCTTTTAATAGTTATGGTACTCTTTTCCGCTTATTATCCGGATTCCGTACTTAAAATTGGAAACACACAGTTCCATTTCCCTGCCCTGCCAGTAGCATCAATGATTTTTGCAATTATATCATACTTCTCATTACGCAAATCTGTTCATTTCTACATATTAAATCTATTAGCATTTACAATTGTTTTCTTAATCATTGGGGTTATGGGTTACGATTGGTATGTTATGGAAATAGGTGCACTTTTCTTTGGAATGGGTCTTGCAAGCGGAATTGCAATGAATCAGTCTGCAAATAATATTACTAAATTATTTATAGAAGGTGCAAAAGACATTTTCTCAGCAGCATTCATTGTTGGGATTGCTGGTGGAATAATAATCATACTTCAAGACGGAAAAATCATTGACACAATAATGTATGGGTTATCAAAATCAATGCAAAATACTGGTCGAGAAACTTCATTAGGGATAATGTACAGCATTCAAACCTTTCTGAACATAATCATTCCTTCAGGATCAGCAAAAGCAGCCTTAACAATGCCAATAATGGCTCCATTTTCCGATTTAATTGGTATTGCACGTCAGTCTACAGTATTAGCATTTCAGTTTGGTGATGGATTTACGAATATGATTACTCCTACTTCAGGAGTTTTGATAGGATGCCTTGGTATTGCAAAAATTCCTTATAATTTATGGTTTAAATATGTATGGAAACTAATTTTGATTTTAATTATTGTAGGTTTTTTATTGATGTTGCCTACTTTATATTTTAACATAAACGGTTTTTAATAATGAAATATTTACTTTCATTAGTAATCATTTCCACATTGCTAATCTCAAATCTGCATGCTCAAATATATCCTGCAAAAAATGATAGCACATTTACATTTTATACCGAAACTGGTATTGGATTATCATTTCCTCAGCATGAGTTTAAATTTGATCCTCTAGGTGAAAACACTGGATATGCCAAACGAGGAATTCTAATTCATATTAATGCAAAAGCATATAAAAGCAAATACTTAGGATTTAATATCGTATTAAATGGAATGTTAAACCCGGCCGATGAATCATTCTATTCAACCACTACCCTTAGCGCAACTATAATGGCAGATATTGGTATGTGGAAAAACATTAATTTTGGGTTTGGTCCAATATTATATTATTCAAACGAAAGTTTTCTAATTGAACTAAGCTTCCCTGTAGGATTTAACGCAACGAACAGACCCGAAGTATTGGTTTACAATTATTATTCTGCAACAGGTTCGATAAACTATCTATATACATATACTGGAGGTAATTCGTTAGGCTTTTGTTTTACACCTGAAATTGCATTACTACTATATGTTTCTGACAATTTGCAACTCAGAATTTATACTAGTGTTAAGTTAAGCGTGATATGACGTAATTATTTGTATCTTTGAAATAA
>CAZUQY010000290.1:0-4437 GCA_964622935.1 uncultured Bacteroidales bacterium
CTACTTTAATTTCTTGTAATAGTTCACCTGTGGTACTGTTGTAGAGATTTACTTTTGTGTCTCCGTAGGCTTTTATTTCGGTAAAATATGGACTCAATTCGAACAACTGGAAACTATATCCTTTGATAGTGTTTAATACTTCTCCGCTATCTGGATTTATCATAATTAGATTAGAACTTCCTGTAGCGAGTAAGGTACTTCCATCTGGTGTGAATTGCAGATCTGAAATCCCCTCATCAATAGCAAATGTGCGTAATGTTGTGCCATTTTCCGAATCAATAACAATAATCGTTTTAAATGTCCCGCCAATAAAAATTTCATTTTTTACCGGATGTTTCACAGCTGAACTTAATTCGAAATCAAATGCTGAAGAACTAAAACTAATAGAAATCAATAAAATAAGGTAAGCTAACTTTTTCATGGTTTGTTATTTAAGTAAATTAATAAAAAGCAAAATTAATAAAATCAATTATAAATTATAGATTTGTAGCAAAGAAAAATATATGCCAAAATTCACTAAGATATTAAAAAACTATCCGCAGACATTTTGGATTGCAAATGTGATGGAGCTTTTTGAGCGTTGGGCATGGTATGGTATGTTTATGCTATTTGCTCTTTATTTAACCGGATCAACAGATTCTGGGGCTTTGGGTTTTACTCAGACTCAGAAGGGAATGATGATGGGATCGGTAGTTGGATTCTTATATTTCTTGCCTGTTATAACAGGAGCTATAGCCGATAGAGTAGGTTATAAAAAGGTTTTAATTATTGCCTATACATTGCTTGCTACAGCGTATTTTCTTTTAGGCAGAGTAAGTTCTTATGAATGGGTGTTTGTTGTTTTTATTATGCTTGCTTTAGGTGCAGCATTGTTTAAACCAATTATATCAGCTTGTATTGCAAAAACAACTGATGATAAAACATCTTCAATAGGATTTGGTATTTTTTATATGATTGTGAATATTGGCGCTTTTATAGGACCGATAGTAGCTTCTTTAGCACGACAAGGTGGATGGCAAAATGTTTTTAATATTTCTTCAGGAGTTATTGTTTTTAATTTAATTATTGTCCTATTGTTTTTTAAAGAACCTGAAAGAGAAGTCTCAAAAACCGGTTTTGGAGAAGAAATAACCAAAATATTTAAAAATATTTTTGAAGCTCTTAAAGATTTAAAATTTGTTATGTTTTTGCTAATTATTGTAGGTTTCTGGACAATGTATAACCAATTGTTTTACACCTTACCCGTATTTATTGATCAGTGGATGGATACTTCTATTGTGTATGATAATTTATTCAAAGTTTGGCCTTGGCTTGCTGAACAAATTGGAACTCCTGAAAAAACAATTGCTGCCGAAATGCTTACAAATATTGACGCAATGTATATTATTATATTTCAGCTTATAGTGTCATATTTTGTTATGAAACTTAAGCCGATACATTCTATGATTAGTGGGTTTCTGGTATCAACAATTGGTTTATCGCTGACTTTTATGACAAATAACCCAATGTTCTTATTTCTAAGTATTTTTATTTTTGGTGTTGGTGAAATGGCTGGATCTCCGAAAATTACCGAATACATAGGGAAAATTGCACCTAAGGGAAAGACTGCATTGTATATGGGTTGTAGCTTTCTTCCAATGGCTGGAGGGAATTTCTTTGCAGGGTATCTTTCTGGAGATGTTTACCAAAAATACTCAGATAAAATCACACTATTGCAAAGGGAAGTAGAAAAAAGAGGACTTAATATTCCTGATATCTCAGATAGTTTTTCTCAAACAGATTATATTAATCGGGCAGGCGAACTCATGAATCTTCATGGACATGATTTAACTGTATATCTTTGGAATACTTACCAACCTTACAATATTTGGATGATTTTTGCTGCTATTGGTGGAGGGACTGTAATTGCAATGATTTTATTTAATTGGTTAGTTTTAGGAAAGAAAAAATCGAACTAGTTTAGCTCTAAATGACTTTCAGATAATCAAGAAACATGTTTATTTTATTCTAACTTTGGGATTATTAATAGAGAGTAAAGTGTTTTTCATGAGAAAAAGTCAACTATATTCATTACTAATTGTATTAGTATTGTCTATTTCATGCAAAGATAGATGCGATGAATGGGAAAACCCAGCACAAAGGAGTATAGAATTCGGATTTGAGACTTCACTTGATGATTGGGTGACTTTGGGAGGAGGAGGAGAAAGGTTTCAGGAATCGGATATTCAAATTTCATCGGACTATTACAAATATGGAAGTAGTTCGTGTAAATTTACGGTAAGCCCTGAAAGTTATATTAATGCCGGATCTAGAGCAGAGCTTACTTTTGATCAATATGCATATGAAGGTGATGAAACTTGGTATGAATGGAGTTTCTATCTACCTGTTGATTATCCTGATGTTTTACTAGATGCTGTTGATGGTTCTCCAAACTGGCAAGTGTTGGGTCAATGGCATCAACAGCCTGTGGTTTGTGCTGGTGAGACATGGGATGATTTTGAAGGTATAGGACAATCACCATCTATCGCTTTATATTATAATTATCTTACAATGAGTGATCCAACATATGTTGAGAATCTTAACGATACTCAGATGACATCGCCATATGGATTTAATTCTCAATGGGATGAAGTTTCAACTATTACAATTTCGGTTGGATTAGAAGCTGTTGCTATTTCTCAAATAAGGAAAGGGGAATGGATTGATATGAAATTCCACATTCTTTGGTCGCAAACAGATGAAGGCTTTGTTGAGGTTTGGAAAAACGACACTTTAATCACAAATGGAAAAGTTTACAAGCCTAATATGCTTAATAGAGCTTCTCATTATTTCAAATTTGGTCTATACCGCAATTACAGTATAAATACGACCCAAATTGTTTATTATGATGAAGTGTCGATTTATTAGGTTCTTAAAATTCGTTCGATAATATTTTTCTTGTATTTTACTAAAACATCATTTTTTCAATATATTCCTGATGATTTTTTTGTCATAAAGATTTTTTGCAAAACAACAACAAATACCAAGTCTTAATTTTAATTTGATGATTGAATATTGCGTATTGAATGTTGAGAATTGAAGTATACGTTATTCTGAAATCCATGAAATAATATATTCAAGATCACTAATATTCGGATTCACTATATGCCATTTTCCTTTCAGAAACTGTTCTTCTACTCCCAGTTTAAAATGTGCTAATGCTATCCCAAGGTCAACTTTTTGAAGGTCAGTATTCTTTGTGCTTCCAACCATTTTATCCCTGTAAATATAGAAATGATATTTGTTATTTTGTTTGATAACTCTCCAAGGTTGTTTATTCACAGCAGAAGGGGCACGTCTTACCAGTTCTAAAGCTTGATGATATTTGTCTTCATTATTGAAAATAATTGGATTGTCCAGATTGTTTTCGAAGAAATGCATTTCAAAAGGATTACGTTTACTGCCATCAGTTAGAGTAAGTCCCATTCTTTCACGTAGTGATTTTTTCGAAGCTTTATACCCAACAGGTGTAATACATGGGATTGTTTCAGAATCGCAAGTTTTAAGTAAAACTTCGTAATCTTTGCGTTTAAAAGAACCTCCTACCCAGCATGTGCCTAGTTCTAATCTGGTAAGCTCGATAATTATTCTTTCTAAAGAATAACCATAATCAACTTCAGAAAATTCGAATTTCTCTACGCATCCACCAATAAAATATGCGGCATGGGCGATAAAACCGTATGTGCCTAATTTAACTTTTTCCTGTTGCTTAGCAGCCGGTTTTTCAATTAGTGCAAATCTAGGTTGATTCCCAAAAGGTCCTTTATGGGGACTATCCAGTAATTTGTTGAGTTTAATTAATAAGTTTGCGTCCAATGGTTTTTGGTCGTAGTTTCTTATTGATCTTCTAATTTTTATCGCTTCAGTATAAGACAGCATAATTATTTATCGTCGTAAAACAGGGTGCAAAATTAGTCATAAAGATTATGATTTGTAATCATTTGACTAGTAATTAGATATAAGTATGGATAATTCATAATAAATACACTCTGATTTACATAAGATGTGTGTCTTTAGCTTTCCTAAATATCGCAATTAGTCGTTTTTGAGTGCATTATATAATATTTCCAAAGGGTGTAAAGCCTTAATTTTTGTGCCATCTTCAATTTGGCATCTGCAACTTGTGCCTACAGCTGAAATAATTGTTTCATTATCAGAATTTCTAATTGCTGGAAATAGAACCATTTCGCCAATTTTCATTGAAAGATCGTAGTGCTCTTTTTCGTATCCAAATGATCCTGCCATTCCACAACAACCGCTTGGGATTTCTTCAACTTTGTAATTCACAGGTAAACTGAGAATTTGTTTTGTGAATTTTGTTGTAATAAGAGCTTTTTGTTGGCAATGCCCGTGAAATTTGATAAACGCTTTATCTGAAGTAAAACTTGTAGAATTGAT
>CAZUQY010000291.1:0-4427 GCA_964622935.1 uncultured Bacteroidales bacterium
CTAATTGTAGTATAAATAGGTGCTGCAATAAATCCTAATCCTGTCCCAAAAATAAAAAATATCAATGTTAGGATTCTTATTAGAAGTCTAGAGACGAAAGTACCCGATTTTGAAATATATTTACGATACGGTGAAAGTAGGTGAACACTCACAAGACTTGCGCTAACGACAAAGCCAATTATAGGAATAAAACCTAAAAGAAATGAAATGCTCAGTATTATATAGAATTTTTTGTCAAGGTATTTTGTGAAATCTTTAATCTTTGGGTCATTAAAAAGAACTGTTCCGCAGGAATTGCAAGTTTGTGATACAGATCGTTTTTCAAATTTTGCAGCACAATTTGGACATCTTCTATTCAAAAGTAATTTTAGACGATGTTTACTAATGTTTTTTGTTAATATTGATTTTCGTTGTCCTAAAATTCCAATATCAAAAATATGATCGTTTTGTGTGTGGCAGTTTTGACATTCATAAGCAAATGGAAATATTTTGGTTTCACAGTTCTTACAAATTAGTTTTTCTGCTTCTGCCTGCTTTTCATATTGTTTAGCAAGAAAAATTATTACTCCTACTATAATAAGGTAACAGATAACCATAAATATGCCAGCCCATACCAGTAGAAGAAATCCAAAAAGAACTAGACTGTCCTCAATCCAACTAATTATTTTTCCAATGTATAGATTGTCATCAGCATCTATTTCGCTCAAAAAATCTAAAAACTTTTTTCGCAATTTAGCAAGAAAATATACTGCTCCTGCACCTCCAACTGATAGTATAATCAATGGGTTGAATCCTGCCCAGTTAATTTGATTAATAACTTCTGTAGAGTTATCACTCATAATAAAAAACTGTATTAGTAAGTAGCTTATTGGTTTCATGTAGGGCTCAGTTTCGCGAAGAAATGTTTTAATGTCAGTGCTTTTGTCGCCTACAAACTCAAGTATGCTGAGTATCCCAAGAATAATTATTAGCCAGTTTTGTGCTAAAAATGTTGCATGCTCAGCTGTTTCTTCAATACCACTTACGCCAGGAAACCATTCAGGATGAGCAAAAAATAATGCTGTTAGAAACGCAGGAAAAAATGTCCGCATTGAAAATAATGGGATGGTCCCGAGAAGTGATAATATTTGCGGATAGTTCATAATTCTATGATTTATACAAATTTATTGATAATATTGGGATTGGGAAAATGTTTTTAATTATTTCTTTTTAAAATAACAATGTAACATCTGCTTGCTAATATTATTATTATGCTAAGATTTTTCTTTTTAATTCAAACCGATTTGCATATCTTTGCATGTCGAAATTTTGAAAATGAGAAGTTTTAAGCAAATAGCGGTAATTACTGTTTTGATTCTTTTATTCCTATCCTGTAATAATCAAGATAAGGATAACAAGATTGTTGTTTTTCATGCCGGTAGTCTATCATTACCATTTAAGGTAATTATTAAAGAATTTAATAAAGAGAATCCAAATGTTAAGGTTCTTGCTGAATCTTCAGGTAGCCTTGATGCTGCCAGAAAAGTGACAGACCTCAATAAAGAATGTGACATTCTCGCTGTTGCAGATTTTCTGGTAATTGAAAATCTACTAATTCCACAACACGCATCTTGGAATCTTGTATTTGCTGCTAATGAAATGGTTATTGCCTACACTAAAAATTCTAGATATTCTGATCAAATTTCTACAGACAACTGGAAGGATATTTTATTGAAAGATGATGCGTATATAGGTAGGTCTGAACCGAACTCTGATCCATGTGGGTATAGAGCCGTTTTTGTTTTCGAATTGGCTGAAAGCTTCTTTGGTCAAGCAGATTTGAAGAAAAAATTAATGAATAAAGAAAATACAGTTATCAGGCCGAAAGAAGTTGATTTACTTGCATTGTTGGAAATGGGAAATATTGATTATTTAATGATTTATAAATCCGTAGCAATTCAGCACGGACTTAAATATATCGAATTGCCTGATGAAATAAATCTAAGCAATCCTGAATTTGAAGAATTATACAATTCTGTTAGTATCACAGTTAATGGGAGCGAAAAGGGCACAACAGCTGAAATCATGGGTTCATCTATTTTGTATAGTTTAACAATACCATCAAATTCCAAAAATGAAGATTTAGCAATTGAGTTTATTTTATTCCTAACTGATCCAGCAAAAGGTGGAAAAATTTTGACTGAAAATGGAATGAGAGTATTTAATTATTGTAAAGATGATACAGATTTACCAGAAAAATTATTGGAAAGATTAAATTGAAATTCTTATGAAAATGGCATATAAAATATTGACAAATAGCGAATTGCATAAGTTCAGATTATGCTCACTTGCTATTCCCACATTAATACTGTTTGGCTTTTCCATTATGTTTAGTTCATGCAAAGGAGAACCAGACCCATTAATGCCAGAAATATCACTAATTTTTGAAGATGGACTTACAAATGATGGCGATACAGCACTTGTGGGTGCACAATTGAAATTTAAAATTGTTGTTAATGGACCAGAAGCAAATATCACGAACTTTACAGTAAAAAAAGAAGTCAATGGAACTCTAAAGACTGTTATGGATTCTGGTTTAAACTCAGCAGGATTTACTCTCAATAAAACTTTTTATCAAAGTGTCGAAGATGAAGCTATATGGGTTTTTGCCATTCAAGACAGAAATAAAAACATTGCGCAGGTTTCTCTTAAAATTTACAAAGATCCAAATTCTGAATTTGGTGGAATAATTGAATATCCCGAGATAATACTTGGATATCAAGATAATGCAGATATGCCACATTTCTTTTTGCCTTCGACAGGTGATTCCTACAGTCAGGATTCAGCCAGTCTTTTTCAGGCGCTGGTAGATGTTCTGGTATATTTTAATTATCGTGAAGATAACGGAGTTTTGCTGCCATCGCCAACTTTTTCTTCTCCAGCAGAAGAGGAGTCTGCAACAGGCGATTTATACGATTTATATTACACTTATTTAAGCGGTTGGACAACACGAAATTATACAATGTGGGACATCAGGGCTGATAATGGTGTAAGTGCTGATGATTTTGAAAATGCTCATAACGATAGCCTTCTAATTGTATCTTTTGATGATGTTTGGGGTAAGAAAAAATATAAGTGGGCAAACGAAGGTGTAATTATTCCATTTATGACTGCCGATGGCAAGAAAGGAATTGTAAAAGTCTTTGATTCTGAGAATTCTGAAGATGGAACAATAAGTTTTGCAATGAAAATACAATTGTAGAAAATAATAAATTAGAGTAAGTTATTGTAAATATGAGTTATAACTCATATTTACTTATGTGAAATGTAGAGAAATTATATTATGAAAAAACAATTACTATTATTAAGTGCTATTATTTTTGCATTTATGCTTGGTGTAAATGCTCAAGAAGAAGTCATTATTGGTTTCGATTTTTCTGATAACACAGATGAAGGTTTTACTGCGACTTCTGGTTTAGAAGGAAATCTCGGATATGATATTCGTGCAGAGAGTGATGGCGATGGCTTAATGAATTTTACTTATACAGAAGGTGCAAGTGATTATGCCGCAACTGCAACTGGTTGGGATAATGGTGCAGATGACAAAATGATGTCAATTAAATTTAAAGCTGATGGATATCAGGACTTTAGAATTTCTTCAAAACAGTACTCAGATGCAACTGGACCAAAGGAGTTTCAACTTCAATGGAGATTCAGCGGCGGCGAATGGAATAATGTAAATGGTGGTGCAATAACAGTCGGAACAGACTGGACAACAGGTGTTGTTGAAGAATTATCTCTTCCTAATGATCTTGACGATCCTGGGACAGAATCAATTTATGTAAGATGGTTTATGACATCAAATATCTCTGTAGAAGATGGTGCTGTTGATGCTGCTGGTATCTCGAAAATTGACGATATTGTTATTGTAGCTACACTGATACCAGCTCCTGATACTATTATTGGTTTCGATTTCTCTGATAATACTGATACTGAATTCGAAGCTAATTCTGGATTAGATGTTAATTTAGGCTATGATATTCGTGCTGAAAGCGATATCGATGAAACAACAAGAACATTAACTTATACGGAAAGTGCCTCTGATTATGCAGTTACTGCTGATGGTTGGGATAATGGTGGTGGTGATAAATTCTGGTCAATCAAATTCAAAGCTGAAGGATATGCAGATATAAAGATTTCCTCAAAACAATATTCTGATTCAGATGGACCGAGAAACTTTGCAATACAAACGAAACATAGTGGGGATGATTGGTGCGATTTAACAGATGCTACTATATATGTAACATCTGATTGGGAGACTGGTGTTCTAGAAGAATTTAATCTTCCAAATGATTATGATAATCCCGGAACTACTTCAATTTATATTCGTTGGTTAATGAGTGGCAATACAAGTGTTTCTGGTGGGACTGTAACTGCTACTGGAATTT
>CAZUQY010000292.1:0-4423 GCA_964622935.1 uncultured Bacteroidales bacterium
GTTTAAACTTTTCAAAATAAATAGTTCTAATAGTTAAACAAGCATGAGATTGAAATTTCAATAGTCTAATTTAAAATTTTGTTAAATTCTTAACATAATAGATTTTTATTAATAAAAAGTTTAAATTTGTAATATGCGTATTAGTAATTTATTAATCGACAATATTAAAATCTCAGTTAATTCGATTAGGTCAAATCTTTTGCGAACTATTTTAACTGTTTTAATAATTGCAATTGGGATAATGGCACTTGTTGGAATTCTAACTGCTGTAGAGTCAATAAAAAGCACTATTAGTGGTGAGTTTCAAAGTATGGGAGCAAATACATTTACTATTCGTAAAGAAGGTTCCAGAACACATGGAGGAGAGCGTAGAAAAGTTGAGAATAAAAAGATTGACTATGATGAAGCTTTGAGATTTAAAGAGGAATTTAAATTTCCTGCGAGAATTAGTATATATGTCAATGGTACAGGAATGGCCACAATCAAGTATATGGATGAAAAAACTGATCCAAATATTAATGTATATGGGATAGACGAGAATTTTTTATATACATCGGGTCGAGACATTGCAGTAGGTAGAAATTTTAGCTCCTCTGAAGTATTATCAGGAGAAAACATCATTATTATAGGTAGCGAACTTAAAGAAACATTGTTTACATCGGGTGAGGGGGCAGTAGATAAGTTTATATTTGTTGGAAATATTAGGTATCGTGTTGTTGGTGTTTTACAAGAAAAAGGTACTAGTTTCGGAGGAGATGGAGATAAAATATGTTATATACCTTTAACAAATGCTCGTCAAAATTTCGCAATATCAGAAAGGAGTTTTGTAATAAGTATCATGCCTGATGATCCAGAATTACTTGATTTCGCGGTAGGAGAGGCAGAAGGGGTTTTTAGGAACATACGTAAACTAACTATTTATGATAATACTAACTTTGCAGTTAGAAAATCGGACAGCTTAGCTAATATGTTAATTGATAATATAAGTGTTGTTACAATTGGAGCTACAATCATTGGTTTAATTACATTATTAGGAGCATCTATAGGTCTAATGAATATAATGCTTGTTTCTGTTTCTGAACGTACTAGAGAGATTGGCATTCGAAAAGCATTAGGAGCTCAATCGACAACAATAAAACAACAGTTTCTTTTTGAATCGATTTTTATTGGTCAGATGGGAGGTGTACTTGGTATTATTCTTGGAATTATTGCTGGGAATATGATTACTTTAATTACTGGAGGTCATTTTATCGTCCCATGGTTATGGATTCTTTTAGGAGTAGTTTTATGTTTTATTGTTGGTGTTGCTTCTGGTTATTTGCCAGCAGTAAAGGCATCTAAACTTGATCCGATTGTTGCTTTAAGATATGAGTAGGATTGAATACAATTTATAAAATGGTAAAAAAAAACTGCTCTGGGATACAGAACAGTTTTTTTTTAATAGTATGTTTTATTTCATTAATTTTGGTATCAAATCTACGACTCTATTTGAATAACCCCATTCATTGTCATACCATGTAAGGGTTTTAAGCATTCTTCCTTTTAACATAGTGCATCCTGAATCAAATATTCCTGAATGTGGATTATGAATGATGTCAACAGATACGATTGGTTCTTCAGTAAATTCAAGAATTCCTTTTAAAGGTCCTTCAGCTGCTTCGCGCATAACTTTATGCACTTCTTCGATTGTTACATCTGTTTTTAAGTTAATTACTAAATCAACAGAAGATCCAGTGGGTGTAGGTACTCTCATAGCCATACCGTCAAGTTTTCCGTTTAATTCTGGAATAACTATACCAACTGCTTTTGCAGCTCCGGTAGTTGTAGGTATTTGAGATACCGCACATGAGCGAGCTCTACGTAAATCACTGTGAGGTCCGTCCAATATTGTTTGATCGTTTGTATACGAGTGAATTGTTGTCATTAACCCATTTTCAATTCCAAAATTATCGAGGAGGACTTTAACGACAGGAGCCATGCAATTTGTTGTACAAGATGCATTTGATACACATTGAACATCTGGAGTTATGATTTCATCATTAACACCTAAAACTATCATTGCATCTATTTCATCTTTAGCAGGAACAGTAAGAATAACTTTTTTTGCTCCATTTTTAAGATGATCTCCATACCCACCTTTTGCACTTTCCTTTACTCTAAAAATTCCAGTAGCTTCAACAACAACTTCAGGAGTTATTTTCCATGGTATGTTTGCTGGATTTCGTTCAGCACTTACGTTGATTTCAACACCTTCAACAATTATTGCATTATCGTTATACGATATGTTTTTGTCAAACTTTCCCTGAGTAGAATCATAATGTAATAAATGAGCAAGGGTTTTTGTGTCCGTGAGGTCATTAATACCAACGATTTCGATATCATTACGATCGAAAGCAATTTTAAAAACATTTCTTCCGATACGTCCAAAGCCATTAATGGCAACTTTTATTTTTGGCATAATTGTAACATTTTTTATTTCTGCAAAGATAAAAAAAAAGCCTCATTTTTTGAGGCTTTTTTAGTATTTAAAAATGTTATATAATAGTATTTTAGTTTTTGATGAATTTCAATGTTTTAACACCATCTTTATTGTTTACATTCAAAAAGTAAACACCTTGTGTCATGTCTGAAATATCAATTGTTGTACTGTTTAAGTCCTTAAATTCTTTAATAAGCTTACCTGTAATATCATAAATAACTACATCGCTATTGGCGATACCATTGATATTTATTGTTCCATTTGCTGGGTTTGGATAGATTGAGATGTCAGTAAGTTGGTTTATTTCAACGCCGGCAGCATATGTAGTATAATTAGCTTCCCAACCGTCAGCTTGACCTTCGCCATCTGTTTCGAATACGAGATAGAATTTATTTCCATTCCAGTTGTCAATAGTATATGGTCTATTTGTCGAAGTATATTCTCCTACAAGAGTTAATGATGGATTATCAGAATCACCTTTGTATACTTTTAGAACATCATTTTCAGCAAGATCAAATATAGTAAAATTTAATCGAAGAAGGTTAATATCTTCAACCTCAGGGTTAATAACCCAATCGCAATAAGTGTCATTGAAATAATAATTTGCACCACTACCATCTCCAAAAGACCATTCTGGTTGTGTGTAAATAGTATTTCCAGTACAATAATCAGCATAATCAGGAGTAATGTTTGTCACAATGCCATTATAGTAAGAAAAAACATTGTCACCAGGAGTCAAGTCATCAAGATAAAAGAAACCATCGTTATATCCTCCCCAACCCCAATTGAAATGAAAATATGAAGTATCTTGATATCCATCACAAACCCAAGCGTGACCACCAGTACCATCAATTGCATTACCACTATACATAATAGGATGAGCTTTGTCAAGTTCCTCTTTTAGAGTAAGTTTCCATACATCATCAAGGGTTGTGTCTCTGTCTTGAGCGTAAATTCCTGTTCTATATTTAAAATATTGCTTCAATGAGAAAACTGCGTATTCAGTTTGAGTACCAGATCCATCATAGCTATAATCCATGTTTACAGAAACCCCACAATGATACATTAATTCTGCAATTGCTTCACGACTTGATGAATTGGCAGAAACTGTCATTTCATCCCAAGCGTAATTTGTTGCACCAAAATCAACAGTATAGTAGTCTCCCCAAAAGTATTCATATTCTCCACGTCCAGTTTCTGGATAATTCCAATATTTCATAACTTGAGACATTGTAGTTGCTACACAACCAGCATAAGTATGATCACCTGGTCCTTCAGGATGCTCAGGGCAAAACATATTATAAGGATAATCCTGATTCCATCTGGTTTCAACTAATAAATCAACACTTTTCGTGCTTTTATCAGAAGAAAAATCATTTCTACTTATTTTATTCCATTGCTCGACGATTGCATCATCAGGAGTAATCTGCATTTCTTCAATTATTTCAAATTGAGGCATGTAATTTTCTTCAATCCATGATTTTGTTGAAGGTGCCATGTTGTTAGAATCAAATTCTCCTTCATTTGAATAAGCAAGAATAGGAGTTGTTCTTAAATCAGCACTAACAATAACGAAACCTCCTTTGTTGAAATTAAAAACATGCATACATTCTAAGCCATTTTCTGATTTTAAGGTAGCGTTATTTTTAATTGAATAATCAGGGTTGCTGTATTTCACTGCGTTAAGCTTGGCTGCTTGATGGGAGTGAAAATTAACTCCAATAAGTTTTGCATCATCTGTTGAAACATGATAATTTGATGTTTGCGCAAATGCAAAATGCATAATAATTACAGAAATGAGTAACAAAAAAGATTTTTTCATAATCTTATTAAAATTAAGTTTTTTACAAGTTTTATAATTTAAACAATTTTAACCTATTAATTGTTCATGAGGCAAATATACAAAAAAAATAATTAGTTTAAAGTATATTGTAAATTATTTAT
>CAZUQY010000293.1:0-4384 GCA_964622935.1 uncultured Bacteroidales bacterium
AGTTCATCAGTTAAAGCCAGCATTTTTCGTTTTGAAGATAAGCTTACTCAGCAGGAACATAAAGGTTCATTTACTGCAAAAGATAACGAAAGTGCCAGAAATAATGATTCAGGCTATATTTACGATTGGGCTAATGAAAAAACAAACCTCAAGCATCCTGACATTGAAATGGTTAAATCACTTTCAAATTGTGCAACAACTTCAACATTAACTAGCTTATGCGCAGGTGGTAGCTATACAGTTACCCATGGTACCGTCGGTTGCTGTTATACTACTGCCCGATTATACTATTATAATGCATCTACAGGGGTTGGGACTTATGGATCATATGGAACAGATGTATATTCTTATACTGTGACAAATGCATCTCCCGGTACTTATACTTACTATACGAGAATCTATGGAGGAACTTATGGTACTACTCAATATTGTTATACTTCTCAAATCGTAAACGTTATCGCTGATCCTACAGTAACCATCAGTGCTAATAATACACATGTATGTGTTGGTGGCAGTATCATACTCACAGCTAGCGCTAGTGGTGGTACTGGCAGTTATTCTTATCAGTGGAATTTAAATGGAACTCCAATTGGTGGCGCAACAGGCAGTACATACAATGTACCTACAGGTTCTATCCATAGTGATAGTTACACATGTTCTGTGAACGCGTCAGGAGTAGGTTGCACTACTGCCAATTCCAACTCAATCAGTATACAAGTATATTCCGACCCCTCCATTACTAACCCAACAGGAGCAACGATTTGTCCTGGAGGATCACATGCAATGAGTGTAAGTGTCAGTGGTGGTTATGGTAATACTTTTCAATGGCAATACTTGAATGGCGCTACATGGACTAATATTGCTGGGGCAACAGGATCTTCTTATACAGCATCACCTTCTTCAACAACCTCGTACCGTTGTTTTGTAAGCTCAGTTTACTCAGGTTGTGGGGCTGATTACAGTAACACTGCAATTGTTACTGTTCAATCAGTATCATCTTCAGCAACTTCTGCAACTGCAAGTCCTGCTCAAATTAATTCCGGGAGTAGCAGTACACTTACTATTTCTGGTGGCTCACTAGGAGGTGGCGCTGATTGGGTTTGGTACACAGGTAGTTGTGGAGGAACATATGTGGATGAAGGTACTTCAATAGTAGTATCTCCGACAGAGAATACTACTTATTATGTACAAGCTGTGGGTAATTGTAATACTACCTCTTGTGTGAGCGTTACTGTTTTTGTAACAGGTACAGTTACTATTTGTCTAGGAGATGATGTTGATCTTTCAATTGTGGGGGGAGGGCTTGGAACAACACCGGGAGCGGATTGGCAATGGTATACGTCATCTTGTGGAAGTGGAGCTGGGTTTGATTCGGGTGATGAAATTAATGTTGCTCCAACAGTAAATATAACTTATTACGCTAGAGCAGTAGGAACATGCGGCAATTCTGGATGTGTCAGCATATCAGTTATAATTAATTCTTTATCAGTAGCCGCAAGTTCTATTAGTGGTACAAATTCTCAAATTTGTGTTGGAGGTTCTTCGTCATTAAGTGTCAATGGTGGAACATTAGGAACAGGAGCATCTTGGCAATGGTATTCTGGTTCATGTGGTGGAACATATGAGGGTTCGGGTACTCCATTAATAGTGAGTCCAAGTTCTAATACTACTTATTTTGTTCAGGCAGAGGGTGATTGTAATACTACAATATGTAGGCAATATACAGTTACTGTTGCACCAGATCCAACTATTAGCATCAGCAGTAATGTTACTGATATTTGTTCAGGAGGTTCAGTAGATTTTTCTATAACTTCAAGCGGAGGAGGTTCTGGCGGTATTGTAAATCAATGGCAATATTCATCAACAGGCGGAGATCCTTGGACAAACTGGGTAACCACAACTAACCCTTCATATAATCCCTTTACATCATCATTGTACTTCAGATGTGTAAGATCGTCAAGTAGTAATGGGTGTGATGATGCAATATCAAATATTATTTATATTAATGTAGAACCCGATCCTACTATCCATACACAACCTGTTGACCCCAATCCTATATGTGTAGGCGGTACAACAGATAACATGACAGTTGCAGTTTCCGGTGGTACAGGAAGTTTTTCATATCAATGGCAGTATTATAATGGCTCTTGGGGAAATGTTTCTAATGGAACACCCTCCGGAGCAACATATTCAGGATCTACTAGCAATAGCTTTTCTGTTTCCGGTATATCCTCACCCGGATCTTACGATTACAGATGTGTTATTTCACAAGCTGCCAGTGGCTGTAATGACCTTACAACCAATACCGTTACAGTTGTAGTTAATCCCGATCCTGATGTCAGCATATCCGGCGCAACAACTATCTGTTCTGGGGGATCTGCCACTCTAACAGCTACCGGAAGTAATGGAATCGGAACAGGATCATATCAATGGCAATACTTGAATGGCGCTACATGGACTAATATTAGCGGAGCCACTACTGCTATATATGAAGCACTGAATTTAACAAGCACAACCTCATATAGGGTAACGTATGGGACTAGTGGTTCAGGATGCGGAACAGCAACTAGCAATGTGGTAATTGTAACTGTTGTAAGTGATCCTTCTGCACCTACCGCTACAAAATCTCCAAACCTTGCAACGGTTTGTGAAGGAACTACACTGAGTTTAACTGGAGTTACCGATAATGGGGGAGGATCTGGCACCTGTGACATTGAATATAGTTATTCAAATGATGATGGAAGCTCTTTTTCAGCCTGGAGTACAACAATACCTTCTTTTAGTGCGGTTACAGGCGTCTCAAATATAATTAGAATTCGAAAGAATTGCAGTGGAGTAGGCTGTGATATTAGTGCAGAAAATATTTACACCTGGACAGTATATAGTCCGCTTACTTCAGGTTCAATTTCATCTGACCAAACAATTTGTTATAACACTATTCCAGCACAATTGGTTGGTACCCTTCCAACTGGTGGAGATGGTACTTATACATATCAATGGCAATATTCAACCAATTGCACAGGAACTTGGACAAATGTTTCAGGTGCAACTTCAGCAAACTATTCCCCTGGAGCATTAACACAAACAACTTGTTATAGAAGAGAAGTAAATAATCCATGTGGAACTACATATTCAACACCAGCTACTATTACAACTGACTTATTATTGCATTATACTTTTGATGATCAACAGGAACCAACAACGAATATATTCAATTATAGTACTTCATACAGATGCTGGAGTTCTTTAAGTAGTAATGCTTGCTCATTAGTCTCAATTGTCAGCGATAATGGATTTGATATGAGTGGAACCTGTAATGTTCCAGGGGGAAGAGCCTTTGTTTATCCAATGTTTAATACTACTAATGTGCACCATACACTTTCTTGTGTAGTAACAAATAATGATAGTAGAGATGTGGCAGTAGCTCTTTATATAAGAGATGGAAATAATGGAGCAAGTTTGGCAAGTACTACAGATTTTATTATTCCTGCAAATTCGACTTTGGCAATTTCTAATACTACTACTACACCAGTGAGTCTTTCTTTGATAACAACTGCGGTTTATCCTAAATCAAATGCTATTGATGGAGTAATAGATATTGAGGTTAGAGATATTCAATGTGAAGCAAAGCCATATGCAACTCCTTTCACTTCAGGCACTAGATCAACTGTAACTGTAACCGATTATTCTGGTAACGGCAATGATGGGACAATAGCATTAGCAACAACTCCGGCATGGATATCAGATGGAGTTGTTGGGGGGGCTTATGAGTTTAACTATGGTACAGAAAGAATCTCGCTCCCATCTACTTCTATGACAGCAAATGCTCCCATTACAATATCAGCATGGATAAATTCTAATGACATTACAAAAGCTCAAAATATAGTTTCAAGAAATGGTCCATACTTTCTCAGGATTACAGGGTCTAAAATAAGATGTGGCATATATACTGGAACTTGGAGTTTTGGGAATGGAAATACCACTCTTTCTAGTAACACATGGTATCATCTATGCATGACTTACGATGGCTCCTATGTTAAGGGATATGTAAATGGTGTTGAGGATTATTCGGTGTCAAAAACAGGTGCATTTCCTGGTTTTTCAACTTTTTATATAGGGTACACACCAGCTGGTGGTGAACAAGCTGCATTTGATGGAAAAATTGACGAAGTGATGGTTTATGGAAGAGCATTAACTTCGACAGAGATTGAGGAATTGTATGAGTCATCATCCTTACAAGTTACGGTAACACCAAATAATACAGTAGGAGCAGCATCTTCAAGCCCAACGCTATGTATTAATACAGCACTGACAGCCATTACACATACAACTACAGGAGCAACCGGCATAGGAGCTGCAACAGGTTTACCATCAGGAGTAACTG
>CAZUQY010000294.1:0-4370 GCA_964622935.1 uncultured Bacteroidales bacterium
TCAATACAGTTAGCTGAGGTCACTATTACCGATAAAAAATCGGATAAAATGGTTAAATCTACCCAAATGAGTATGATTGAATTACCAATTCATCAGATAAAAGCACTACCTGTATTATTAGGCGAAGCAGATGTTTTAAAAACTCTACAATTAATGCCAGGAGTTCAATCAGGAAGTGAAGGTACTAGCGGCTTGTACGTCAGAGGTGGTGGCCCAGATCAAAACTTAATTCTACTTGATGGTGTTCCTGTTTATAATGCTTCTCATTTATTTGGATTCTTCTCCGTTTTTAATGCTGATGCTATCTCAAATGTAAAATTGATTAAAGGAGGTTTTCCAGCTCGTTATGGTGGTAGACTATCTTCAGTAGTTGATATTAGAATGAAAGAAGGAAACATGAAAGAATTCCATGGCGAAGGCTCAATAGGTAATATTTCGGCAAAGTTTACTTTTGAGGGACCAATAATTAAAGATAAAACCTCATTTATTGTTTCTACACGTCGAACATATATTGACGTACTTGCAGCACCAATTATTCAAGCAGTAAATAGTTCATTTGGCACAGGAGAGAAAATGAGAGCCGGCTACTTCTTTTATGATGCAAATGTTAAAGTCAATCATAAATTTAGCGAGAAAGACAGACTTTACGCAAGTTTTTATGCCGGTAGAGATAAGGCATATACTTACACTAAGCAAACTTATGTTTATGATGACACCACAAATACCGAATCTGCCGGTTTCGACCTGTTATGGGGAAATGTAACAGGAGCTTTAAGATGGAATCATATTTTCACAAATAAGCTTTTTGCAAATGTTACGGCTGTTTATTCTGATTATATGTTTCAAACTAATCAAGAATATAAAGTAGAAAGAGGAGATTTGGTTGATTCTGAGTTTAAATTTGGATATGATTCCGGAATAGAGAATTTTGGTGGCACCATCGATTTTGATTATAGACCTGTTCCTGCACATAGCATTCGTTTTGGTGGAAACTATTTATACCATACATTTAAACCTGGCATTACATCATATCAAATGACAGAGGGCAGTTCAAATATTACACAAACATTTGGAAATAATGATATTTATGCAAATGAATTTTATGGCTATGCTGAGGATTCGTGGAATCTTTCTGGAATAATTAAACTTAACCTAGGTTTGCATTATTCTGGATTTGCTGTACAAAACAGATTCTATGATTCTTTTCAGCCAAGAGCTTCTATGCGTATCTTACTAAATGATAAAATGTCAATTAAAGCTGCATATTCTCAAATGAGTCAGTATATTCATTTGTTGACAAATTCAACAATTGGGTTGCCAACAGATTTGTGGTTACCATCTACTGATTCCGTATTACCTGAGAGTTCACAACAAGTAGCTTTAGGATTTGCATACAATATTGATGATAATTGGGATTTAACAGTAGAAGGCTTTTACAAAACAATGGAAAACCTTATAGAGTATAAAGAGGGAGCTAGTTTCCTTCAACTTTCTCAAGGCTGGGAATCAAAAATAGAAATGGGACGTGGATATTCTTATGGAGGAGAAATTTTATTACGTAAGAATTTTGGGAAACTTACCGGTTGGATTGGATATACTCTTTCTTGGTCTTGGAGGGAATTCGAAAATATAAATTTTGGAGAACCATTCCCATATAAATACGATAGACGACATGATATTTCAATTGTAGCCATGTATAAGCTTAACGATAATGTTGATTTCGGCATGACATGGGTTTACGGAACAGGAAATGCTGTTACTCTTGGTGTTGCCAGATATGCTTCTGCATTTCAATATGATTATGACGAATATTATAATGCATGGAATGAAATTGAATTTTATAATGGGCGAAATTCTTACCGTATGCCATCTTATCACAGACTAGACTTTAGCGCAAATATTCACAAAGAAAAAAAGTGGGGAACCCGAACATGGAGTTTTGGCTTATACAATGCATATAGTCGTCAAAATCCATTCTATCTCTATTTCGGCTATCAAAATAATGCTAGAGTTCTTAAGCAGGTGAGTTTATTCCCAATTATTCCTTCAGTTCGTTATGCATTTAAATTTTAAATTTATGAAAAAGTCATTTATATATTTTGGAATAATAATTTTAATGTTTATTGGCTATGCATGCGAAAAAACCATTGAAATTGACTTAGAAGATGCTAAGATTAGAATTGTTGCAAACGCAATTTTAACCTCAGATTCTATTATAAGAGTAAATGTAACACGAAGTAGGCATATTTTAGATAATGCCGAAATTATTCCACTTTCAGATGCTGTAGTTAAATTATTTGAAGACAATGTTTTTATTGGAGATCTAACTTATATTTCAAGAGGTTATTATGAAATAAATTATCATCCTGTGAAAGGTAAAACGTATAAAATTGAAGTTGAGCATGATGATTTCGATAATGTATCAGGTCAAACAACTATCCCATTTCCAATTTCTATCTCCAGTATAGATACAACTAAATCTTATGACGAATATGGCGATGAAATTTATAATTTCAATATAAGTTTTAGCGATCCGGCTGGAGCACCTAATTACTATTTGATTAGTATGCGTAATCGTTTTAAATATGAAATGTGGGATGAAAACTTAATCGTTTATGATACTCTTTATGTTGGTCCGGATACTACAATTGTGGATATTGAATACGGAGGATATGTTTGGGTGCAAGCAGAAGATGATTTGTATTTTTATTCAGAGGATTTAATAATTGAAGGATATATGCCTCAAGGCTCCGGATTTGTCTTTTCAGATGAGCTTATTGATGGCGAAGATTATTCTCTTAGAGCCGATTTAAATCAATGGAGTCTATCTGCTGACACTAATATGATTTATGTTGAATTGCATGCAATTACAAAAGATTATTATAATTACGTACGATCTCTTGAGAAACATTACAATTCAAGTGGTGATCCATTTGCAGAACCTGTTAATGTGTTTACAAATGTAACAGATGGCATCGGAATAATTGGATCTTCAGCTGTTTATCGTGATTCAATGCAAATTATTAGCAATTGGGGTTATCATAATTACGATAAATATTGATACACTTTGATTTTTCGAAAATCTTAAAATAAGCATCACTTTCAAGTTAGAATCTTACAGTTTCAAATTTTATCAAATAACAACTCTAAAACTAATACTTTTGTACTGTGATTAAAAGTCACAAGTAGTAAAAAACATTTAATTAAAAATAAGAATATTTGGTAGTATATATACAGCTATAGAAAAATATTCCTAATTATAAATTAAAAGCAAAAAAGATGAAACAAAAATTATTATTAATTACAGCATTACTTTTTGTAGCTATTTTAAGTGCAAATGCACAAATCAGCCTAAAAAGAATTATCAAAAATTCTAAAGAAAAAACTGAAGATAAAATAGAAAATCGCATAGAGAATAAGATTGACGACAACGTTGATAAAACTTTAGATGATGTCGAGAATAGTGGTAAAAGGAATAAAGATAAAAATAAGAATAAAGATAATGACACTGATTCTGATTCTGACAACTCTGACAGTAACGATATGGTAGGAAGTGGAGATGACGATGTTGAAACAGAAGGCACAGATTCAGAAACTGAAAATCCAAATGTTGAATCTGAAAAACCAAAATCTCCTACTGTTGTTTGGAATAAATTTGATTTTGTACCTGGTGACAAGATTATTTTTGAAGACGGACCGTCTATAGATGAAGAAAATGGAGAATTTCCAAGTCGTTGGGATTTAGTACAAGGGCAAGTGGAAATTGGTAATGTAGATGGAGAAAATGTAATAATGTTTTTAGATGGCGGAGAAATTATCCCATATCTAGAAAACTCTACTGAAGATTATCTTCCAGAAGTGTTTACTATTGAGTTTGACTTTTATACTCCTCCAAATGGTAATCGTGTATCATTTTATTTAAAAGACAGGAAAAATCAAAGAAGGAATAGCGAAATGGAGCAGGAATTTGACGTTACACCAATCAGGGTTGATGCACCTAAATTAGGATCTGTAGAGCATCCTAATAGAGATTATAGTTACTGTGAAGGTGGTTGTTGGGTACATGTTTCTATTGCATACACAAATGGAAAATTAAAAGTGTATTTGGACGATACCAGATTAATTAATATCCCTCATTATGAGCTTAGCCCAACAGGATTTACTTTATATGCATATTTTGCTAGCGCAAAAGATAATAAGGTTTTTTATGTGAAAAATATACGTATTGCAGAAGGTGGTGTAAAATACTACGATAGAGCAATGCAAGATGGCAAAATCGTTGTAAATGGAATTAAATTCGATATTGGTAAAGCAACTCTTAAACCTGAATCTATGGGTCCGATTAATGAAATTTATAAGATCATGGTAAA
>CAZUQY010000295.1:0-4362 GCA_964622935.1 uncultured Bacteroidales bacterium
AATTACTTTTTAAAAGTAGAACTTTATTTTCAAAACCCAAAGAATTTAATAAAATATTTATCTCATAGTTTCAAGGCCTATTTCTATTTTATTAAAAGAAGTTTTCACTTTAAGCTCCTTTTTTATAGACTTCCTTGTCTTTCGTTAAGCATTTGAATATAATACATCAAAAAATCACAAAACTAATTTTTGCGAAAAATAGGAAAAAGGTTTATCTTTGAATAAAAAAACATGAGTAATAATATTGGTAATAAAATAATTGAGAGGCTACCCTACTTACCTTCTTTTCTATTTGTTGATGAAATTAGTCATGTAGATCAAGAAAGTATTATTGGCCATTATACTTTTAGTAAAACAGAGACCTTTTACAATTCTCATTTTAAACATAAACCAATAACTCCTGGAATTATACTTATCGAAATGATGGGACAAATTGGACTTGTTTCACATCTTGTTTTTTTAAATGAATTACACAATAATAATACTTTATTCCACCCAATACTCTCATATGTTGAGTCTGATTTTTATAAAGAAGTTCAAGTTGAAGAGCGTTTAACAATTATTGGAAAAAAAATATATCTTAGAAATGGTTTAATAAAATCTAAAATTGAATTATACGACACAAAAGAGACATTGTGCACAACCCTAACAGCGCAGCTTAAATTAGTAATTGATAAATGAATAATAAAAGAGCGGTAATAACAGGTATGGGGATTGTATGCCCAACAGGAGATAATATTGAAGACTTCCGCACTTCACTTTTATCTGGAAAATCGGGTATTTGCAAAGTGGATGAGCTTGAAAAAGAAGGGTTTGGCTGCACGCTTGGAGGATTATGCAAAACTAATCTAAGCAAAATACAAGAAACATTCCCACAGTTGAATATTCCAATAATAAGCAGAAGTAGTCTTTTGCTTATAAAATCGGCTTACGAAGCTTTAAATTCTGCTGGATTACTTACAAACAACGAATTAAACATTTCACCGGACCTTGACATTGTAATAGGCTCAACTATAAGCTCTGCAGATATTTGGGGCGATGCAATTGTAAAAAAAATTGACACACAAAATCACACGCGCCTTGGCAGTTATGCTTTTGAGCAAATAATTAACTCTAGTCCTGCTGCAATGTTATCAGGAATTTTTCATACTACAGGTCGTGTTATTTCAAATTCTCTAGCTTGTGCCAGCTCTACGGAATCAATTGCAGATGCTGTAAATCAAATAAGATATCAGAATAAAAAAATCGTTCTCTGCGGTGGTGTCGATCCGTATTCAAAGTACTATTGGGCTACGATGGACGCAATGCGTATAACCAACCGCCATAATAACGATCAACCTGAAAAAGCCAGCCGCCCCATGAGTAGCTCGGCTAGAGGTTTTATCCCCGCTGAAGGAAGTGCGGTTTTGATAATAGAGGATTTCGAACATGCCAAACAACGGAATGCAAAAATATTTGCCGAAATTATCGGCACACATGTAAATTCTGGCGGTCAAACAAACGGTGGAAGCATGACATCATCAAATCAATCGATGCTTATTAGATGTATTACTATGGCTATAAATGACACAGGTAAAGATTACATTCAATTAGACTATATTTCGGGGCATCTTACAGGAACTAAAGCTGATGTTCCAGAAATCAAAGCATGGCATCATGTACTAAATGCAGAAAAGAACAATTTCCCTTATATCAATTCGACCAAATCAATGATTGGACATACAATGGGTGCATGCGGCGCTATTGAAACAATTGCAACAGTAATTCAGATGAATAATAACTTTATACATGGGACATTGAATATCGAAGACCTTAATCCTGAAATTTCAGATTTAATTCCAAAGGAAAAAGTGCCCATGAAAAAAATAATTAATGTAGATATTAATTATGCAGCAACGGCAAATTTTGGTTTTGGAGACGTAAATGCATGTCTAATATTAAAAAAATACGATGAATAATAGGGTTGTAATAACAGGACTAGGAATAGTTGCCCCAAACGGTGTAGGGATAAATAATTTTCTAGACTCGATCAAAAAAGGAAAGTCCGGCATAGTACATATTCCCGAACTAGAAACTAACAACTTTGCATGCCAAGTAGGCGGCATTCCAAATTTTAAAGACGAAGAGTATTCTGAATTACTATCATATTATGAACTTACCGAAGCCGACAGCTCTATAAAATATGCTGTAATTGCTGGACTAGAAGCATGGAAGGATGCAAAACTACAAGTTCCTGATCTTAATGACAACTCATATAATCCCGCATACGGCACTATAATCGGAACATGCTATGGTGGAATTGAGATGTTTACACGAAAAATATTCCCATTTGTAAATTCAGGAAAGACGAAACAACTTGGAAGCCAGTCTGTTGAGCATTGGATGCCAAGTGGATCTTCTGCTGCACTTTCAAAGATGTTAGCATTGGGCAATATTTCTACTTCTAACTCATCTGCATGCTCAACGAGTACCGAATCCATTATTTTGGCTTACGAAAGAATAAAGAGTGGGAAAGCTAAAATTATAATAGCAGGTGGAACAGATCCTTATTCTCCTTATGCTTGGGCAGGTTTCGACTCAATGAGACTATTAGCTAGAACATCCAATAAAGAACCTGAAAAAGCCAGCAGACCAATGAGTGGTTCGGCAAGTGGATTTGTTCCTGCAGCAGGTGCTGGAATACTTATCATAGAAGATTATGAGCATGCTCTTAAGAGAAATGTAAATATCTACGCAGAGATTATTGGTTCTGCAATCAATTCAGGTGGTCAAAAAAATGGCGGCACTATGACATTCCCTAATTCTGATGCTGTACAACGATGTATTAAATCGGCTATTGACTCTGCTAACATTACAGGAAAAAATATAGACCTCATTTGCGGACATCTTACAGGAACTATTGCAGATAAATCGGAAATAAACAATTGGGTTGACGCGCTTCAACTAAAACAAAACAGGCCATATATCAATTCATTAAAATCATTGACAGGACATATGATAGGTGCAGCAGGCGCAGCTGAAACTATTGCAGCAGTTCTACAACTAAAAAACAATTTCATTCATCAGAATCTAAATTGTGATGACCTACACCCTGAAATTGAAACAGCATGGGACGCAAAAAAAATCCCGCAATCATATCTCGAGAATATAAAACTTAATTATATCATTAAAGCAGGTTTCGGATTCGGAGATGTTAATTCCTGTCTCGTTATAAAAAAACAATCCTAATATGAAGTCAATTACAATTATTAATTCCAGCTATTTAACTGATAGTAAAACTATGAAACTGGTTAACCCATTTATAGAAGGAATAATTGAAGTTTATCCAGACTTGGAGGTGACAAGATTTAATATTTCAGAGTGGGAATTCAACTCTTGTACTGGTTGTGGACATTGTTGGTTTAAAAAGCCAGGGGATTGTATCTTTAATGATAGCTTTTCGGAAAACATTACTAAAATTATAAAATCAGATTTGATAATATTTTCTTGCCCAATATGGGTCGGGACGGGAAATCATTTGTTTAGGAACTTTACAGAAAGACTAATTTGCACTGTAAAACCAGATTTTGAACTAAATGGAGATGTCTATGGTCATAAAAGACTACCAAGTGTGAAAATAAATAAAATGATTTTATTTTCTACTTGCGCCTTACCTGGATTGCACAACTTCACACCAATTTACGAACATTATAAAAGCTTGGGGCAACTTATGGATATTGAAATTGAAAATCCTATATTCAAGTACCAATCACTCGAAATGTATTCTTATAACGATAATGAAAAAAACGAACTATTTAAATTGTGTTTTAAACTTGGAAAATCATTTGCCATAAATAATTCAGTAAATTATGAATTGACACATCAAATTGCTACTCCCGCAAATGACATTAAGGAATATATAAAAATGGTTGACATTAGACAGGCTGAAATTAGAAGAAAAGCAACAAAAAGCTAAACTAATTTGAATATAAAAAAATGACTTTTAAAACAATTCACTATTTAAAGGATATACTTTTAAAAAAGTTTGATTAAATTTGTAAAAAACATAACCTAAATGGAAGCTATCAAGTCAAATATTATTGATATTTTAAAAAAATATACTTTTAATGAAAAAGTATGGGAAAATTTTACCGAAAATTTAAGTATTATCAATGATTTAAAAATAAATTCGGCCCGTGTTGTTGATATTGTCATTGACATTGAAGAATATTATGACATTTCAATAAGTAATGAAGAACTTGACGATTTAAAGCGTTTCAATGATATTGTTAGTCTTATCAAAAACAAAACAAAATAACTGCTTATGCAGAAAGACAAAGGTGATATAATTTTGAATATTGCAATATTGACGCACAATCATGA
>CAZUQY010000296.1:0-4361 GCA_964622935.1 uncultured Bacteroidales bacterium
TGACAAAACTCATTTGTTTAATCTATTATAATTAGCAATTTTGAATTTGTTATTTATAATAGATTTTTTTTATGCAAAAAATTCAAAAACATCCTATTCTTAATGTCCCCGAGGATAATTATATTACATTTTTATTTAATGGACAGAAAGTAAAAGGTAACAAAGGCTTTACTATTGCTGCTGCTCTGCACCAAGCAGGTTTTCCTGTTCATAGTCATTCTCTGGATAATCGTAATAGATCTCTTGAATGTGGAATCGGTAAATGTGGAGCCTGCGAAATGCTAGTTGATGGTAATATTCGTAGAATATGCATTACTAAAGTTGATGATGTTAAAGAAGTACGGGAAATTCCAAAAGATTATACTCCAAGTATAAATTTAAATCAAAGCAGTACTGAAATAGCAATTTATAAAACAGATGTTGCTATTATTGGAGCAGGACCAGCTGGTTTAGCTGCTCGTGAATTATTAAATGAACACAATATTGCAAACATCGTAATTGATAATAACGATAAAATCGGTGGACAATTCTTGATGCAAACTCATCAATTTTTCTTTTTTGAAAAGGAAAAGAAATTTGGTGGTATGAGAGGTTTTGAAATAGCAGAAACACTTGCTGGAGAGAATAGAGATGGAATTATGCTGAATTCTGTTGTTTGGGATATTCTTGAGGAGAAAAAACTAGCAGTAAAAAATATTGAAACTAATGAAATATTTTACGTTCAAGCAGATCATCTTATAGTTGCAACAGGTGCTATTCCTTTTATGCCTAGCTTCAAAAATGATGATGTGCCAGGCGTTTATACTGCTGCAGTTATTCAAAAAATGATGAATAACGAATTTACTCTTCTAGGTAAAAATATTCTTACAGTTGGAGCAGGAAATATCGGTTATCTGACATCATATCAATTAATGCAGGCAGGAGCTAATGTGAAAGCAATTGTCGAAGCAATGCCAAGAGAAGGCGGTTTTCCGGTACAGGCAAACAGAGTACGTCGTCTGGGAATACCTGTGATGACAGGATATATTTTACTTGAGGCTATTCCAAATGAAGATTATACCGGAGTTATTGGTGCTATCATCGCTGAAGCTGAGAATTTTAAACCTATTCCGGGCACTGAAAAAAATATTACAGGGATTGATGCAATTAATATCTGCACAGGACTTGTTGCTGATGACCAATTGATGATTAAAGGAAGCTTATTATTCGGTAGAAATGCTCATTCAGTTGGCGATGCTTTGAGAATTGGAGAGGGGACTAGTGCTGTTTTAAGAGGAAAACAAGCCGCTTACGAGGTGCTTGATTCAATCGGAGTTAGATATAATTATGATGATTACCTTTCTGTTTCAAAAGAATATATTGATTCTCAACAACACCCAACCAAAGTTGTCGAAGAGCCATTTAAACCTTCCCGCGAAAGAGCCGAGGCAAAACCTTATGTATTGATAGATTGCCTATATGGGTTTGCTTGTAATCCATGTGAATTCGCTTGCCCTCATGGAGCAATTACAAAAACATCAACAAGTACTATACCGCACATTAATTTTGAGAAGTGTGTTGGTTGCATGGATTGTGTATATCAATGTCCGGGTCTTGCAATATTTGGATATAATGAAAAGAAAAACTGGCTATTTTTACCTATAGAATACGAAGCAACAGAAGGAAAGGAAGTCTTTTTAGTAGATAATAATGGTAAAAAAGTTGGTGAAGGAATAATCGAAAAAATTCTAATAAAACCTAATAAAACCAATGTCGCAAGGGTTAAATCTATTGATGTTTTTGGTGAGAATTTGACAAAAGCACGTGGTTTTATTGTTAAAGAGAATTATCCAGAACCTCCATCAATAGTTAAATCAGAAATCGAACATCCTTCTGAAACATATATTTGTCACTGTGATGATGTGAAACTTGATGAAATTCTCGAAGTTATTGGTGATAGAAAATTTATCTCAGTTGACGAAATTAAACATACGACTCGCCTAGGTATGGGAGCATGCCGTGGTAAGAGATGTATAAAGAGGTTAAAACAAACCATCGAGCCATACAATATTGAAATTGTTGGTGATGCTACCCCAAGAGGTCCATTGTCAAATCAAGTTTCCATGGGAGAATTATTACCACACAAATCAGAAAAAATTTACACAAATACAAACAAGTCTTCAAACAAAAGAATTAAAGTCACCACACTAATTGCAGGTGGAGGAATGGCTGGCTGTTCTGTTTTTAGGTATATGGCAGAAGCAGGATTAAGTCCAGTTTTAATCAACAAGGATAGAGGTGCGTCTTGGCGTAATATTGCCGGAGGTCGTCCAGCATTTTCATTGCCAGCACTTGCAGACATAGCTTTAAAAAACAGAGAGATTTTTGAAGATTTACAAAAAATTGCAAATATCGACTATAAACCTATTAGATATATTTCTTTTGCTCATGACGAAGCAACATATAATGCATTGGATGCTTCTCGTGCTTGGTCAGATGCTTATCTTGTAGATAAAAAGGATTTTGTGAAAGAAATATCTCCTTTTTTTAATCCAAAATTAGAAACATATAATTCAGCTTTAGTAACACATGACTGTTGGCAAGCCACTCCTGGTCGTACCATAGATTTGATTCGGAAGATTGGCATTTCTAAAGGAGGTCAGATACTCGAAGATTGTGAACTAGTAGATTTATACAAAGAGGGTAAAAATACTATTGCTTTAGTTAAAATACACACAGGAGAATTTGTTGAATATGAAGCTGAACACTTTGTTAATGCTTTAGGCCCACAAGCAGAGAGATTTGCAAAGAAACTTGGAATTGAAACAGGGTTGTATCCAGTTAAACATCAGGCATTTATAACACGTAGATTGCCATTTCTAGGAAAAAATGGAAATACATTAGATATGTTAATTGATCGAAGAAAGTACAAAGGATTTTCGGCTGTTTATGGACAGCAACTTGCAGAGACAGGACAAGTAATTGGCTGTGCTTCACCAGCTATTGATTCATTGCAAACGGATAAAGATCTTAAAATAAATAGTCAGGAGTTTCTTGAAATAGTTTCTGAAATATTTGTCGATTGGATACCTCAATTATCTAGTGTTGGATTTCAAGCAGTTTGGTCAGGTTATTATGTAGAGCCTCGTTACATTGTTGATGCAGACAAAGGATTGTTGATTGGGTTAAGAGGACATGGATTTATGTTAAGTCAGTATCTTGCAAAATTGTATGTCGACAAATTAACAGGCAAGACTGTACCTGAGTATTTTAATGATTTAAGTTTAAAAGGTCCTGGTTTGTACGAATCAGCATTTAAATAATAAAACAAAAACTGTTATTTAGTAGCTTTTGTTTTTGTTTTTTTTTTTTATTAGAATTATTTTATTAAAAATCTTGCTTTCGGCTCTAGATCAGAAATCTTTGTTTCTTTTAAATAGGTTAAGAAACGTTTTGTAAGTTCCTGACATAATTGATCAAAGAAAATAAAAGATTCTTCATGTCTGTTACGACCAATACAGATTTCAGTTTCAATCACCTTACCATTTAATGCTTCAAAAACTTCCATCAACATTATGTCTTTTGAAGGTTTATTTAGATGAAAACCACCCAGAGGGCCTCTGGTAGAATAAAGAAGTTTGGCTCTAACCAGACTTTCAAGTACTTTAAATAAGTGATTTCGCGAACAATCTGTCAAATCAGAAATCTTGTGTGCACTTATTCCTTTTTCGCCAGCAGCAGCAATTAATGCCATGCTGTGAAAACTTAGAATATTCGCTTCAGATAATGCTAGAATTTTCATTTCGAAAATAGTTTTTTATTTGGGTCTATATTATCAATAATACTCTGTAAATTGGTTTCTTTTAAATATTTAAGCATAGTATTTCCAATGTCATAACAGATTCCCCCCATAATACAACTTCCAAAAGGACAAACTGGATTATCGATTGGACATTTATTTACATTGACTTCACCTTCGATTGCCTCTAAAATATCAATAAGGTCAATTTCTTTTGCCGCGCGTTTTAAGTAGAATCCTCCGCTAGGACCCCTAGTTGAACCTAAGAGCCCTTCCTTTACAAGGCGTTGAAGTACTTTAGAAGTATGATGTTTAGAGGATTTAGTAATTTCAGCTATATCTTTTGCATTAATTGATATTTGTGATTTTGCAATTAATGCCATAGCATGAAAAGCAATTGCATTTGCTTCGGAAATCGCCAGAATTTTTGTCATTTAAATTTATAAGTTTATAAGTTTATATTCAATTCCCTCATTTTATTAATATCAACAAAAATTCTTATCTTTTTTAGATGAGAATTTTAGATAGTTGTTATAATTAAAAAAAATATTATTACTGTTTATTATTTGCTAAATATAATAAA
>CAZUQY010000297.1:0-4348 GCA_964622935.1 uncultured Bacteroidales bacterium
TTGATAAGGTAATTTCTATTCCTATTCCACACTCCACATAGCCGCAACCGTTATGCACAAGTTAAACTAACATACTGCAAAAAATGAACATTTTCTTCTCTTGGCAATCTGATTTAGATTTAAAATACAATAAAAACTTCATCGAAGATTGTATTAAAATCGCAATAAAAGAATTTAATAAAGAAAATAGAGTTTTGGTAGATTTCCATTTAGATAAAGATACCAATGGAGAGCCAGGGAATCCAGAAATCATCAATCTTATCCTTAATAAGATAGACATCTCAAGAATTTTCATTTGTGATTTGTCAATAATAAATAATGATTACATAGGTAGAAAAACGCCTAATCCAAATGTTGTTTTTGAATTAGGTTATGCAATAAAATCTTTAGGATGGGAGAAAATAATTTGTATCGTTAACGTAGAACATGGAGAACCAGAAGTATTACCATTCGATATTAAACATCGTAGATTGTTGAGTTACAATTTAAAAACAAAAGATAAATCAAAGGAAAAACGCAAGATAGTAGAAGCAATTAAATCAAACATTAATATTTTAAAGGAAAGAGGACTTCTGTTTGATGAAGTAGAAGATTACTTTAAAAGAGATATTGACACTGAATTTATTACGATAATAAACCATATTAGAAAAATCATATTTGGAGAATTTGATAAGAATTTACTATTAGACGCTGGAAAGGTTTTAAATTTAGAAAAAGAGGAATTAGTTTCAAACATAAAGAGCAAAGAAATCCTCGGATTTCACTTATTTAAAAACTTTGAGATAAATTCAAAATCTCTCAAAAAACAAATTGACAACATAACCTCAGTCTCTAATTTTAAGAAAGAAAAGATTGTAACATTAGTTAAATTTAAGGAATGGCTTGATTGGTACAATGCGTTTACAAATGGAAGAACCTACTCTGATTTATTTGTTCAAAAGAATAAAGCAGAAAATTACGAGTTGATAATGTCCAAAAATCAAGACCTTCCCAATAGGATCATATTGGGTAAAATACTTCGTGACAAACAAATCTTAGTCTATGATTTTGGCGACATTATATTAAAAGATAGAATAAAAACGTCAACTTACTACTTTGAAATCAACGTAATCCATTTAGAGAAATATTCGAATCTTCTGTATAGTTTTATAGAAATCACTAATGAATGGCTAGATAAGAGTGGTGGGGAGTTTATAATTGATACTTTTAATCAGTTTGAAATGAAATAACCAGTGCATAACAACACCTATATGTATTCTATGATTAAAACAAATAAAAACTCAAAACATAATATTTAGATCATCAACTACTCGTTTGGTCTAATTACAAAAAAAGCAAGTTGGAAACAACTTGCTTTTTTTTGTAATGTATTATTGAGTTGTTTTCTATATGGTTAATCTAAATTAACATTTGCTTTGCATCTTATTACTTTGTTTTGTATATTTGCTTTATAAATGCAAAGCGATGCATTTAGGTTCTTAAACAAGATTAAAGTACATGTAAATAACTGGTGTGTTAATCGGTGGTTTAACATTTATTAAAACTTACAATACTTGCGGTAGAGTGGATTAAAACATAGGTTCACAATCCTCATTCTCCGCAAGACAAATTAAAATCCTCGGACGCGAGGATTTTTTTTATTAATATTTATACTTAAAAAATAAATGCAAAACCTTGATAATTAATGTTATCAGGTTTTTTTGTTTGGCAGCAGATATGCAAAGTTTTGGAATTCAAATTCTGGTTTAGCAATAGGAAATACAAAGCAATCTAAAGAAAATAATAGTTATATTATGTTTGTGCAAACTTCTATCTATGATTTAAACTACAGTAACTTTATTAAATCTAGAAACTCATTTTCTTTTGAATTTAAAAGTATATATATATCACCTTTCTTATCAGATATATATGATGAAGTTGGTGCTCTATAAAATAGATCACAAGTCCATTGATGCTTCCCAAAACCTATTCCAACATACCGATGCCTCTGTATTTTATCATTAAGTAAATATGTTTTATCCGGTGTGATTATTTTCATTCTGTATTTACACTTTGCTTGTGTGTATTCTTTTTGCTTTTCACATGAATATATTTGATCTTGGATTTCTACATTTTGGTAAAAAATAATTTGTTTTGTTTCTCCGCCAGTGTTTCGCCCTTTTCTATCTTTCTTTCTATAATGTTCTCCACGTGCAAACACTACATCCATAGCTTTTGATATGTGTGCAACCGAATAAATACTGTATTTGCTTCTTAATAGAGATTCATTTATATCTCTAGTTGCCAGAGTCTCACCATCAGAATTAACAAATATAGAACAAGAATTTATTTTATATGCCTCAACTACATTTATTAAAAAATCATTTAGCTCTACACATTGCTCAGAATATGCTGTGTTTTCATCTAAGAGCCCCATATCTATTTTGCTTTCTAACAAAAAAGGAATATATTCTATAAAACTATCTTCAAATAATTTATAAATATACTGCGCTCCAAAAACAAAAAGAGTATCTGTTTCAGATAAATATAATGTATGATCCCTGTTTGCAATTCGATTATAGTTTTTAAGCTCTATTTTTGCTGTTATTTTATTTTCTGTATCATAAACAGATATAAATTCATCTTCTGTAAGTATATAAATAATATCGCTCGCTTTATTGAATTCATATTCCATTGCTCCTTGTTGAATAATTTCATAATTCTGTTCCTGTCCAAAACAAAATGAAGCAGATAATAATAATAAACTAAATATTTTAATTTTCCATTTCATGATTGATGTATTTGTAAATTTAAGTAAAAACCCAAATTTCTTAAGCCACTAAAGATACACAAATTTCTTAAAACTTTATTATTACTGACTAGTAGCTCAACAAAATTTTTAATGGCAGTTCGCAATAAAATTGGGAATACAATATTAAATGATAAAATAAAAGGTGAAGTATGCAAAAACTGTGGAGTAAAAAGGTTTAAAAACATTGAAATTTATTGAGTAGACAACTTGAGGTCACAATTTGTGACTTCAAATAAATAAATGAGTGTTAATTTTAATAAAGTAGTTTGAAATAATTTTATTATCATTTTATTTTCTTAAAATACATAGGAGAATTTTACTAATTTTGCAAAACTTATAGGAGAGGTGCCAGAGTGGTCGAATGGGGCGGTCTCGAAAACCGTTGTCCGCGTAAGCGGACCGGGGGTTCGAATCCCTTCCTCTCCGCAGTCAAAACTATCCTCGCAATAGTGAGGATTTTTTATGTCCAAATTTTAGCGAAAGCTTGCTTTTAAGTTAGAATTTGGACATAAAAAATTAATTTTCACGAAGGTGAAAATGATTTTGGCTGTAAGGTTTCCCCCTCCGTTATCACAAACGATCGCAGCGAGTTTGTAATCCCTTCCTCTCCGCCAAAGCAATAAGTGAAATAAGTAAAAGCCCTACAGTTATGTAGGGCTTTTACTTTTATATGTTTTTGTATTATTCAATTACTATCTTTTCAATTTTAGCTCCTCGAATTGTTTCAACTTTAATTAAATATATTCCTCTAGAATAATTTTTTAAATTAAGTTGAGCAATATTGGCATTGATTATTTTTGATAGAATAATTTGCCCTTCAAGATTTGTAATAGTAATACTAGTAATGTTTTCAGCTTCAATTGTAAGTTGACCATTTGTTGGATTAGGATAAATACTCACCTCAGATATTACAGATTGCAATAAATTTCCATTAGTTCCAACAGGGTATACTTGTTCTCCATCTACGATAAAACCTATTGAATAATATAGTCCAATTTCTGTCAATACAGTAAATGGAATCCACGATTGATGTTCCAAGCTAGTTACATACATTTGAATATTTGTACTGTCTGGAATAGATGGGAAATTATACTCACCATTTACATTAGTAACACATACATCTATAATTTCGTCTGAATCTACATTACGTAATATAACTACAATATTTGCAAGAGGAGTAAGGTCAGATTTTGAATCTTCTTCTCCTACAATACCTCCACCAGAATTGCTTCCTTCAACATCAGAAAGTTGTGGGTGATGCATATTTGCAACAAAAATTGTGTTTTCAGTCATAGGAATACTGATTGCGTCTTCGTGTGTAATAGCAGTTTGATAATAAACATGTTCAGCTACATTATAATTATCAGGATTAGCTAGAACTGATCCTAAATAATATTCTCCTGGTTCGATATCCTCAAATACTACCTGTCCATTGCTACCAAGTGTCTGCTGTTGATCAAGTACTATTACTTCATTCATCTCAATATCGATGGTAAGCTTATGTAGTGTCAGAAAGAAAACTACCCATTTTTGCATTGCACGTTCAGAATCTTCAAT
>CAZUQY010000298.1:0-4346 GCA_964622935.1 uncultured Bacteroidales bacterium
AAGATCCAAACCCTTGTGCATTTGAATAGTTCCTAATATAGGATGAGGCCTATATCCATAGAATGATCCGATACGAACCATTTCGTTTATATGTATTGGTTGTAAAATAGGAAGAGCTCTATATAATTCTTTTTTCTCTTTTATTTCTTTAATTAAATCATTATACGATAATGACTGTATGTTGAGTTTATTTTCAACTTTGTCAAGTTTTTTTGCAACGTTTTTTACAATTTCAGTACTTTCATAACCGTCCAGATGCTTATAACGATTTGCGCCTCCAGTACCAGAATTTCTTATTGTAAAAGGAATGCTGTCTTGCTGAAATGTCGATCTGTAAATAAAATTGTCTCGTTCGGCAATATCTTCGAGCAGTGAATCACTTTCTTGCAAACGTTGATCCATTTTCTCAAAATTAGATTTTAAAAATTTATTCTCTGCACGGAGTAGTCTTTCTTCAGGAGATTCAAACACAACAATGTACAGAAACATTATTAGAACACCAAAAGCAACAGATGAAATCGTATATGGGATAGATTTAATTAAAGTTCTTTTGAAACTGAACTTTATTTTTTCGTACTGTAAAGTATCAGGATTATATTTATATTTAGCTTTAAATAATTTCATCTTTAAATTTCTTTATCTTATTATAGATAAAAATTCATGCAAAATTAAGAATTTAGTCTAAATTTGCAAAATATTAAAATTGATAATATACGTAAGTACAATAATTTGGCATAAAATGATGAATTCTAAGCAGATAAGAAACATTTTTAAGGAGTATTTTGAGAAGAAAGGACATAAAATCGTTCCTAGTGATTCAATGATTATTAAAGGAGACCCAACATTGATGTTCACCAATGCAGGAATGAATCAATTTAAGGATATATTTCTTGATATCAGAAAGCCTGAGGCAGCAAGAGTTGCTAATTCACAGAAGTGTTTGAGAGTTTCAGGAAAACATAACGATCTTGAGGATGTTGGACAAGATACTTACCATCATACGATGTTCGAAATGTTGGGAAACTGGTCGTTTGGTGACTATTTTAAAGCAGAAGCTATTGAATTTGCGTGGGAACTTTTAACTGAAGTGTATAAAATAAATAAAGATAACCTCTACATTTCTGTTTTTGGTGGTGCAAAAGAAGATAATATGTCTGTTGATACTGAATCAGAAGAATTATGGCTTAGACATGTTCCGCAAGAAAAAATAGTATATGGAAATAAAAAGGATAACTTTTGGGAAATGGGAGAAACTGGTCCATGCGGTCCTTGCTCTGAAATTCATATCGACTTACGTGATGAAGACGAAAAAGCCAAGATTTCTGGCAAAGATCTAGTCAATATGGATCACAATGAGGTTATTGAAATATGGAACCTAGTATTCGTACAATTTAATCGTAAATCAGACGGAAGTTTGGAGCCTTTGCCTCAGAAACATGTAGATACAGGAATGGGATTTGAAAGACTTTGTGCTGTTTTACAAGGTAAGAAGTCAAATTATGATACTGATTTATTCCAAACAATAATAGGTAAAATATCTGAAATTTCTGGAAAGAAATATGGAGTTGACCATAAAACAGATGTTGCTTTAAGAGTAGTCTCTGATCACTTGAGAGCTGTGGCTTTTGCAATTGCAGATGGCCAGTTGCCTGCTAATAATAAAGCTGGTTATGTAATTCGTAGGATTTTGCGTCGTGCAGTAAGATATGCATACTCATTCTTAGATGTTAAAGAGCCTTTTATTTATAGACTTGTAAATACTCTTACTGATTTGATGGGTGAATCTTTTCCTGAGATGGCATCTCAGCAGGAGCTGGTTTCTAAGGTAATTAAAGAAGAAGAAATTGTTTTTCTAAGAACTTTGGATAAAGGAATCAAATTGTTGGATTCTGAAATGCAAAAACTTAAGAAAGATGGAAAAACTGAAATAGGTGGTAAGGAAGCTTTTGTTTTATATGACACTTATGGATTTCCTTTAGATTTAACAGAACTCATTTCTCGTGAAAACGGGTTTACTGTTAATACAGATCAATTCACTAAAGAGATGCAAAAGCAAAAAGACAGAGCTCGAAATGCTGCTGATACAGATACAGGTGATTGGATAGTTCTTGATAATGATGCAGAAGATTGTGAATTTGTTGGTTACGAACAACTTGAAGCAAATGTTAAGATTGTAAAATATCGTAAGGTAGAGCAAAAGAAATCTGTTTTGTATCATATGATTTTTGATAGAACTCCATTTTATTCTGAATCAGGTGGACAGGTTGGTGATGTTGGGTATATCGAAAGTAATGATAAGAAATACAGCATAGTAAATACAATAAAAGAACACAATCAGATAATTCATATTTTAAAAACATTACCTGAAAATCCTGAAGATGAGTTCCGTGCTATAGTTAATGAAAAGAAACGTCTTGCAATTGCTGGAAATCATTCTGCTACTCACTTATTGCATCACGCGTTGCGTGAAATCCTTGGAACTCATGTGGAACAAAAAGGGTCTCTTGTAGATAGCGAGAGATTACGTTTCGACTTCTCTCATTTTAATAAAATGACTGATGAAGAAATTCGTGAAGTTGAACTGAAAGTTAATAGTGTTATCCGCCAGAATATTTCCAGAACTGAAAAGCGTGATATGAAAATTGACGAAGCTATTGCAATGGGAGCAATGTCATTGTTTGGTGAAAAATATGGCGATAAAGTAAGAGTTATCAAATTTGGAGAATCTGTTGAATTGTGTGGTGGTACTCATACCGAAAGTACAGGTAATATTGGTTTCTTTAAGATTGTTTCTGAAGGAGGAGTTGCTGCCGGAATAAGAAGAATCGAAGCTGTTACCGGCCAAGTTGCTGAAACTATAATATTCTCAAAATTTGATGATTTGCAAGGAATCTCTGAGAAATTAAATAACCCCCAAGATGTTAATTCTGCAATAGAGTTACTTATTGATGAGAATTATAAGCATAAAAAGCAAATAGAGCAGTTTCATGCCATAGAAATAAAATCAGTAAAAAAGGGATTGCTAGAAAAGGCCAGTATTCAAGATGGCGTAACATTAATATCTGCTGTTCTTGAACTTACAGAAAGTAATGATCTTAAGGAACTTTGTTCACAGATTCGTGGTGAGATAAGAACTTTTGCATGTGTTCTTGGAACAGTAATTGACAATAAACCATTTCTTGCCATTGCATTCTCTGAAGACCTTACAAAAGAAAAATCTATGCATGCTGGAAATTTAATTCGTGAAGCTGCAAAACTTATTCAGGGTGGAGGTGGAGGACAGCCTTTTGTTGCAACTGCTGGAGGAAAGAATCCTGATAGAATTGCAGAAGCAGTTGTATTTGCAAAGACAGATATTTTAGCGAAGCTATAGAAAAACCTGATGTAGAAACTGGTTTTGTTTTTACCATGAATTTCCCTTACGAATTATTCTTTCACCATATTTTTTTCGGATATTATCAAGACTCATGTATAGATTTATCATTTCGGGAGTATCTTCAAAAAGATTTAGTTGAGGAGTTCCACGAATTAGTTTTGTGAATCTTATGCCAACAAGTCGTATTAGGACTCTGCGTTGATATAATCTTGCAAAAAGTTCTTTTACTGTTGGTATTAATATATGATCAAAAGCAGTGTAAGGGATGGTCTTTTGCAAAGTATGCGTGTCAAAGTCGGAGTATCTTATTTTTATAACCACACAGGATGTCAGCCACTGTTCTTTACGTAGCTTGTATGCTAGTTTTACTGCCATACCTGAGATAATGTCATTGATTTTTGCCACATCTATTGTGTCGTGCTCAAAAGTCGTTTCGCTTCCTATTGATTTGCGTTCTGAATAAGAAAAAACTGGTGTATTATCAATTCCGTTGGCTTTATTCCACAGTGATTTGCCATTCCTACCCAATAGACTTTCTATCATTATTGGGGGGATTTGTCGTATTGTTTTGATATCGGTAATTCCCATTCCTCTTAGGATGCTGTAGGTTTTCTTTCCCAGCATAGGTATTTTTTTAATCGAAAGTGGATCCAAAAATTGATTTATCATTGGTTGTTCTACACACATTTCTCCAAAAGGTTTTGCCTCTCCAGTAGCTATTTTTGCAACGGTTTTGTTTATAGATAATCCAAATGAAATTGGCAAACCTGTGTTGTTAACTATACTGTCTTTTAGTTCTTTTGTCCATTTGTAGCTTCCGTAAAACCTGTCCATTCCGGTGATATCGATATAATGTTCGTCAATGCTGGCTTTTTCGTAAATAGGAGATTTTTCGGCAACAATATCTGTTACTGTTTTCGAATATTTTGTGTACATCTCCATATCACCTCTGATAAATATAGCATCAGGA
>CAZUQY010000299.1:0-4340 GCA_964622935.1 uncultured Bacteroidales bacterium
TTGAAAAGGTAATTTCTATTCCTATTCCACACTCCACATAGCCGCAACCGTTACCAACAAGGCGAAGTAGTGCAAACACACAACATAGTGCTAACATTTAACAATAAACAATTATGAAAAACACGTCTTTTGTCATTAAAAAAAATAGTGTATTACTTGTTATATTCATTACTTTACAAACCGTAATACTATCAGCACAAAGCCAGGCAAGCCTCAGAACTCCAAAATTCCAGAGAGTAGAGACCGCTTACGCATATATAATGCAAACAGAAAACTATTTTAAACTATTGTATGCAAGTCATCCTAAATTACAATCAGAAATCGAAAAGTCCAAAGCTTTATTTTCATCGTCTTACGGTATTGCAAAAGTAAACATGAAGCAATATTTGATAGACTTCTATGGAAAAGAAAAATTTCAAATCTTTGAAAATGGATTTTCTGACATTCTAAATGAAAACTTATCAGACCTGCTTAGCGATATGTCAACAGAACATGCTGCATACCAAATAATAGAGTTAATAAACAAAAGGTCAAATGGAGATGTCCCTCCTGAAACATTGCGAACTATTTTACATTTTCAATTTCTTGAAAAACCACTTCTTGAATTCACAAAAGGATATACCTATACTTTCAAAACAAAGAATCATCAAAAGTCAAAAGGTACTGATTGGCAGTTAAACATACCATATAGTTGGCTTGCAGAAGAAGGGAATCGACCAAACATAATTCAAAAATTCACAAGTGATGTAGGTGATGGATTTCAAATGATAATGTTAATGGTTTATGACCTACCTTCTGAATATAAAAATCTCACAGAAGATGAAATAGATCAACAATTTGATGAAACGGACTTTGAATCAATACTACCAGAGGATGCTACATTATTATCATTTAATAAAATTACAATTGAAGGCTGCAAAGGTGGGATGCTTATTTTTGAAAAGACTGGAGAACGTTTAGATATAAAAATGGAAATGCAGATTTGTTTATTCTTCTTTGTTAAAGATAGGCAGAATTATCAAATAATGTGCACGGTAAGTTCTGATGATAATAATAAAGATTTAACAAAGGAAATGGAAAAGTTCTTACTCTTGTTTAAGTCCGTAGCTAATACAATCGTACTTAATAGTAAGTACAACGTTAATTCTCAATCTGGAACTCATATTTTAAATGCACAACAGGCAAAACTTAACTTGGAAGCAAAAGAAGATGACGCCACAATACAACCTACACAAGACAAAAACGCATTAACTAACCTGAATTTAGGACAGATGTATTACTTTGGATATGGAGTTGACATAGACAAAGGAAAAGCTTTTACTTATTATTACAAAGCAGCAGAACAAGGCGATCCTATAGCACAATATAGCTTAGGTGTAATGTATTTTGAGGGCGACGGAGTTTATCAGAATCTAAGTCAGTCAGCATTTTGGTATGAGAAGGCTGCTCAACAAGGACACAATAATGCTCGTTGCAACTTAGCTTCTATGTACTATCTTGGTCAAGGAGTTAAACAGGATTACCAGAAATCACTTTATTGGAATAAAATGGCTGCAAACGAAGGAGATGCCGAAGCCCAGAGTAATCTAGGATATTTATATTACAATGGGGAAGGTACCAGTAAGGATAATGATAAAGCATTTTATTGGTATTTACTTTCAGGAAAACAAGGCAATTCCGATGCTCAATATTTCTTGGGTATATTATATTTTACTGGAGAGGGAGTAATTAAAGATCTGTCAAAAGGCTTTTATTGGACTTCAAAATCCGCTAATCAAGGACACATTCTTGCTCAATACAATCTTGGATTATGTTATAATAATGGTAACGGAATAGAAAAAGACTTATCCAAAGCTTTTATTTGGTTTACTAAAGCAGCGAACCAAGGGAACCCAATCTCACAATTTAATATTGCATTAATGTACTACTATGGCAAAGGGACTGCAGTAGATAAAAGCAAAGCTTCTTACTGGTGTAAAAAAGCTTCTAATAATGGGGAGGACCAAGCAACACAAATGTGGACAGATTTACAGCTTTGGAAATACTAACATATTTTTTAAATATTCACTCACACTAAAACAAAATCATTATGAAAGAAAAAAGAATTATAATAAGTGTATCTGTTTTTCTAACCCTCTATTTCTTTATCGGTTATTTTGTCTTTGCCGATGCATGCAAATGTAGATTCTGGTCTTATCGTGATTACCATGCAATTTCATGCAAGAAAATTGATAAAGAGAAAGGATATTATTACATTGATTGGCTTAATAGTAATTGTGATTGTGATTACAGCACATCCAAAGATCCAGAAATAGGTCATGTCATCCCAGATGCCGCACTTGACTATTATTATGGGGCACCTATATTTTACAAGGCATATAGACGTCCTATGCTTCACGATGCAAATTTTTTTATAATAATTGGTTTTGCAATTTTTGGTTTTGTTTATTGCTTAAGAAAATCTAAAAAGCTACATATAAATAGATTATTTTGGTCAATATTTGGTCTCACACTTCCTTATATTTCATTAATAATAATACAATTTATCACACCGAGACAAAATCAATAATCGCTTGATTTATATATCTTTCTAAATATATTTTTGTCGCAACGCCCAGTTGGTAACAACACCTATATGTAATGTGGAAATTCGCCTGTAACCGTTCGTGCAGAGCGCTTCCGCACACCGCCAAATTTTTACATTTGGCTTTTACGACAAAATTTAAAAACAAAATCTAAAAATTTAGCTTCGTGGGAACTTTGAAAAGGTAATTTCTATTCCTATTCCACACTCCACATAGCCGCAACCGTTATCGCCAATTTAAAAAAACCTGAGAATACTATAAAACAAATGCAAGAATGTCAATAAATGTAAATCTAATAGAGAAATTTAATAAAAACGAATCTTCAATTGACGATGACGCAATAATTGACATATTATTTAAAATGATATGGGCATCTAATCCAAGAAGGTGCGTTAAATCCAACAAAAAGTCAATTTTAGTCCGTAATTATTTCATTGACAAGAAGCAAGATAATTGGGAAAAACAAACAGCAATTATGACAGGGTTACATCCTTGGTCACTAATTGAAAAAGCAGAAATTTCACTTGTCAATGACGATGATTTAAATTTGAAAACTATTATTTACAGGATCGACTTGCAACTCCATGTTTTTTTTGTTGGATTTATGTCACTTGCATTTGGACTTTTTACAGGAATAATTCTTTACAATGTCAACATATATAATCTTAATGGAGTATTTATTGGTTTTAGTGTCTTTACGTTCATACTATTTGCGAGTTTTCTAAATACAATTATTTTGCTAAAACGACATAAAAACACATTATCGGCCAGTATTGACAAAATAAAAAACAGGCGATAACAACACCTATATGTAATGTGGAAATTCACCTGTAACCGTTCGTGCAGAGCGCTTCTGAACACCGCCAAATTTTTACATTTGGCTTTTGCGATAAAAATTAAAAACAAAATCTAAAAATTTGGCTTCGTGGGAACTCTGATAAGGTAATTTCTATTCCTATTCCACACTCCACATAGCCGCAACCGTTATCACTCATTTAAAAATCAATATGAACATGAGCATTAATATTAACAATTTCGATTCTAAGAAACAAACAGAAATAAATTTAATCTATACAGCTTATTCAATGGTTTGTATTCTTAATTCTTTGGTGCAAAGTGATTTTGTAAATTCCAAAACATTTAATTCGTTACCTCTTGGTTCCAATGCTAATGCTATTAAAGATATAATCAAACAAGTTAGTATTGGAAATCAAGTAACCTTTTTGATTTGTTTATATTGTTATCTAGTTTTACCTAAAGAATTACTCAATGATTTAAATACTGAGATTGAAATTTGCAATAAAAAAATAGGTCAATTAGAAATAGTAGAAGAACTCTCGACTTATCCAAAGGATCAACTGGAAGAAGGCATTGATTATATGTATCACTTAAGAAATTCAGTTTCTCACGCTAACTATCGCTTTGAAGATGATTGTTTTATTTTTGAAGATAGTAATCCTAACAAACCAGAACACAATTTTGTCTTTAAAATATCAAAGATGGAAGCAGGTAAAATACTTCATATTCTTGAAGTTGAATTAATTCTTAAATTTATTGAAAATATTCAAACATAAATAATTCAATATGTTTTTTTGACTAAAAAAGCAACTTTGATGTTTAAGAAAAAACAAGTGATAACAACACCTATATGTAATGTGGAAATTCGCCTGTAAACGTTCGGGCAGAACGATTCCGAACATCGCCAAATTTTTACATTTGGCTTTTACTACAAAATTTAAAAACAAAATCTAAAAA
>CAZUQY010000300.1:0-4335 GCA_964622935.1 uncultured Bacteroidales bacterium
ATTAAGCCTCTTAGGATTCTTACTTTACATAAAATTTTACTTTACATAAAGTTCCTTATGTAAAGCTTTACATAAGGAACTAATAAATTTCAAAAAACAATATATAAATTAGGTGACTGGGCTTTGGCTTGGTCGCTTTTTTTTTAGCGTAGTAATAATTCTCCTGTTGAAATATTATTATTTAATTCACCATTCTCTACAACAATCTCACCATTGAGAATAACAGTTTCTGCATGTCCTTTTACTTTAAATCCTTCAAATATGTTTGAATCACAATTTTGATGATGATTGTTTACGGATATTGTCTTTTTCGTCTTAGGATTCCAAATTGTAACATCTGCATCTGAACCTTTTGCAATAACTCCTTTGTTAGGATATAATCCAAATATTTTTGCTGCTTGTGTAGATGTGATATCAACCCATTTTTCTAGATTGATTTTCTTTTCAAGTATGCCATAGGTAAATAATAGTTCTAATCTGTGTTCAACACCTCCAGCACCATTTGGGATTTTACGAAAATCGTCTTTTCCTGCACTTTTTTGACTAAGATTAAATGGACAATGGTCTGTTCCGATTGTTTGTACAGTAAAATCCTTTATAGCTTCCCATAGTGCATCTTGATCAGCTTCTTTACGAAGTGGTGGACTTAAAACATATGGTGCAGTTTTGTTAAATTCACCAATGTATTTTGAATCATCTAGTAACAGATAATGTGGGCATGTTTCAGCAAATACTTTTTGCCCTTTTTTTTGTGCTTCTCTAATAAGTTCAAGAGATAATTGGGATGATACATGAACAATATATAAAGGACAATTTGCTTTATCAGCTAGTTCAATGGCCATTTTAACAGCTTCGGCTTCGTATTCTGCAGGTCGGGATAATGAATGATATTTCGGGCTTATTTTACCTTCTGAAGCATATTTATTTCTTAGCTTATCAATTTTGTCCCCATTTTCACAATGAGCAGTAACAATTCCGCCAGCTTTAGAAACAGCTTTAAGAACATTCTGAAATTGAGATTCATTTAATCCAACTACATTTTTGTAAGCAAGATAAACTTTGAAAGAATTAAAGCCTTGTTTTATGCAAGAATCAATTTCACTTTTAGTTGTATCTCTCCACTCAACAGGACTAACATGAAAACTGTAATTTGTTAAGGATTTTTTAGCTTCGATTGTTCGTTTTTCTAATGCATCTATCATTGATTCTCCTCTTGAAGGAGTTACAAAGTCAATCAATGTTGTTGTCCCACCTAATAAAGCAGCTTTGCTTCCTGTTAGGAAGCTATCCGATGAAGGCCCTGCGGGAGTTGGTAATTGCATATGAACGTGTGGGTCGATTCCTCCTGGAATTACAGATTTCCCTTGTGCGTCAATAATCTTATAATCTTCATGTGATTCTATGTTAGTAGCAACTTGAATAATCTTATTATTTACTATTAGAACATCTAACTGTGCAGATTTATTAGCATTGATAATGGTCCCATTCTTAATCAGGATTTTCATTTTGAAGTATTTTACACAAAATTAAGAATTTTAATGCAAAAGATGTAATTATACAATACTCTTTTCGTACATGCCATCTTCATTCTTATGGAAATCAAGTTTCTTAAGGTATTTGATATACTCTTTGCTATCGCCTGGTGCGACTATTTTTGTTATTCCTTCTGAAATAAATTTCTTTTTAAGTCTAAGATAAATATATCTGCCATTCTTGAAATCACGGTAAGCTGGCATTACAAAATCAAGTCCAACGCATAGAGTGTGCTTATCTATTTTGTGTGCTAAAAAAATCCCAGTAACAGACATATCGCGAAGAATAAAGAAACTAATTGTATTTATTTCAGATATATAAGCAAATCCTGGAAAAAATTTTTGAATTTCTTTAGCGTTGAATTCTAGGAATCTTAGAAGATATCTGTTGTCTGCACGGATTTCTAGAGTTTCAAAAGTTTCTTTTGTTGAATAAATTTTTGCGAGATAATAGATATCAACAACAACAATGAAAAAATTTAAAATTCCGACAGGAATAGCGCCTAAAACAAATCCATAAATAGTCATAGTTATTGCTCCGACAAGATTAATCCATCTAAATTTGACAATGGAATTCATTGTCATAGATAAAGCGATGATAAGTGATGCCAGATAACCGACTATCTCAATTGTTGTTAATTGCATAATCTGATATAAAATTTAGCGTGCAAAGATAACAATAATAGTGTTGTATTTGTTTTCGATTTCAAAAATGGGTTTTTGCACAAACAGACGGTATAAAACTTAAATATTTGTCACAAAAAGGGGGTGTAAAATTTAAAATCTTGTTACAAAAAGGGGGTGTGAATTTCATGGCAACATATTAAAGGTCAGAATATCAACGTGTTAGCAGTTGTAGGCACTCATGTGTCTTTGAAACCGTCATTGCGAGGGTGAGGTACGAACCCGAAGCAATCTGTCCCAGTTGAAACCGTCATTGCGAGGAGACCGCAGGACGACGAAGCAATCTGTCCCAGTTGGAACCGTCATTGCGAACGAGCCCCCACACGTCATTGCGAGGACTACCCAAACCGTCATTGCGAGGACGTAGTCAGAAGCAATCTGTTTTATACAGTACACCACCATACAACGGATCACATTCCTGACGTGAGCGAAGCGAACCTGACAGTGAAGCAACGCGAACTAATGACAGCGAGTAACACGAGCTATTGACTATTCCTGACGTGAGCGAAGCGAACAAATGACAACCCTTGACAGTGAGCAACGCGAACTCTTACCCCTGCATTTTTTTCCAAAGTTTTTTTGCAAGTTCACCAGATTGCTTCAGAATTTCATCTTCGTTAACTGTTTGCATAATTCTGTTTTTTACAATTAGTTTACCATCCGAAATCACATCTGTTACCATTGCTGAGTTAAATCCAAACAGGAAGTGTCCGTAGAAATTGTCTTTAGTCAATGGAGTAGGGGAAGCGTAATCTAAAACAACAAGGTTATTCTCACCATCTCCCTTGAAATTATTTGATTTAAGGTAATGATGAACATTGCGGAATCTATAATATGCAGAGTCGTATTCGATATTATCGGCATGCTGACCGGCAAAAAATGCGAATTTTGCACTCTGGATCATATCACTATGCATTCCGTCTGTGCCAAGCATCAGATTGTCGCCTAATCCTTTTCCTGAAAAATACCCAACTTTGTTGTTCAGGTTACTTTCCATATTTTGAACTACCCATGCAGTAGAATCTTTTATTATTTCTTTTTCATAATCATCGAGATGAAGGCAATGTCCAAGGATTGTTTTTGATGAATTAAGTGCTCCAAACTCATGTAATCTGTTTACAACTCTTTTACCATAAGTTTTTAAGCAATGGCCTTGATCTGAAAGGTCTTCAGCAACATGAACATGTATCCCAGAATTGTAATTATTCATTAGGGCAACAGCTTTTTCTAGCGTGTTGTTTCCAACAGTGAATGATGCGTGTAATCCTACAAGCCCTTGGTTGTTTTTCAGATAAGATTCTGTTTCTTTTAATCCTTTAGCTGCAATGTCCATTCCGTCTCTGTCAGAAATTTCATAACAAAGCAGATGCGAAACTCCAACTTTATCAAAAGCCTTGGCTATTATTTTTAACGAACCTTCTACAGCAAAAGGAGATGCATGATGGTCAATTGTAAATGTGCTACCTGCTTTTGCACAAGCAATAGCAGTTGTTAAAGCACTATATTCAATCATGTCTTTATCAAGACATTTGTCTAATGTCCACCAGATATACTCAAGAATCTCATTAAAGTTTTCTGGATTTTTTTTTGGTGCACCCATTCCTCTAGAAAGGGCAGAATATACATGGTGATGACCAACGCCAAATGATTTGGTTACAATTTTACCTGAACAATCAATCACTTCAGAATCTTTGTGCTTTTCTATCTCTCCATTTGAAATGAACGACATTTTATTGTCAATACCTTCCTCAACTAAAATATTCGTATTTGAGAAATCTAGGCTTTGCCAATCAATGAATGTTGCGTTTTTTAATAATATCATATTTCTTTATTTTGGAAGTTTTCCAAATATATTTTTTACTCCTTTGTGAAATTTATGTATGCCTTTTACTGGATATAGAAACATTATTAAGCATTCCTTGAAAATTAAATTGCAATCTTCATTAAGCTTATGAGTCTCTTCATTCTCGGATTTTTGTTGAACCCATATGTTTTTAATCCCTTTTTCTTTTGCTTCAGTTACAATTTTATTAGTTTTATTTTTATTTACTGATATATGTATTGAACTTACTTCAGAAGGCAAATCCGAAACAGAACGATAACATTTCAAACCTTCAAT
>CAZUQY010000301.1:0-4330 GCA_964622935.1 uncultured Bacteroidales bacterium
TTCTTGCACTTTTCCACAGTCTTATTTCTCCTGAATGGTATTTGCTATCCATTTCACTTCTCATTAATTTTATCTTTATTTAATTCGACAGTCAAATTCCAATTCCCATTTATTATCGAAGGAGAATGGGTTGCTAATAAAATGTCAAAATTTCTAATTTTTATAATGTCTTCTAAATCAGTTAAAAACTCTTTTTGCCAAACAACATGTAAGGATATTTCAGGTTCGTCAATTAAAACTAGGGAATTTTCAGGAACTTTAAATAATAATTCATAAAACATAACTATCTAAATGAAAATATCAACAAATGATAGTTGAAACACATGCTCACAAAAAAAATAACTACTTTTGTTTAAAATTACATTTATGTTTAGTAACAAACTTCATATCAAGCTTAAGCTAACAGTAATCTTTTCAATTTTTGTTAGCATTTCCATAGCTCAGGAGGATGCTTTATTAGTAAAATACAATAACTACCGTGATCGACTACTTTCAGAATGGATTTTGATTAGCCCCGAAGTGGAACAATTTGGTGTAAACATTCCTGCTGTCGACAGACGTGTTGATTCTACCGGAAAACCCGTATGGGTAAGCTGGAGTGATGGAAACAGTAATTTCAATCATTGGTTTGGAATACTTGCTACTGAATATAGATTATTAAAAAACAATCATCAGGATTATAACGAAACATTAAAAATGTTAATCTACAGCCTTATTGCAATAGAAAGACTTGATTTATATTCTGAATATTGTCTCAGAAAACAACACAATTTATTAGATACTACAAAACCTGAATACGAGAATATCAAATACCCTGATGATATTAATGGTTTTTTACTAAGAGACGATGTCAGTTTAGGATTCTGGAGACAATATCACGATTATTTTAATGCTGATTATGGCTGGCATAATGGCCCCAAAGATGGAACAAACAAGTACTTATCAGTTTTTCAAAGAGGTGTAATACAAAAAGAAGGAATGTCGCAGGATAATATAATATACATGTTACAATCTCTTGCATTGGTGAAATACCTAGTTGACAATGAACCAATAAAAGACATTGAAGTAAACTTTTTAAACAACTATATTCCAAGGTATCTCAATGACAAAGAAATTATTATTAATGATTCTGTTTACTTTGACAAATGGATTGATGACCTTACAGATAGACTTGTCTCAAGAATGCAACATCCATATCCTGAACAAGAAATTGTACTGAACCCCATAAAAGGCAAAGCACGACCATCAAAGAGTAATTTTGGAGGGCTAATGCACTCGCGTTGGTATATAATGAATCCAATAACAAATAATCTTGTAGCCGAAGGTAATGGTGAAGACATGGGCGTTTGGATGAATTCATATGGAGTTGCTGAAGCTGCAAATTTTATCACAGGTCGATACTATCATCTTGACAATTCAAATAAAGGAATGAGTGAATATATTTTTAAAGCTTTGCTTTTTAAAAATATGAAATTCCTTAAATTTGGAGGATTCCCTATTCCCGATCCTATTGATGATTATATGTTCAGAGCACTTGCCAGTGTTGGTGATATTAATTGGAAAAATGACTCATATAACTTGCTATTTTTACTCGGAGATAAACGCGAAGGATGGACTTACGAACATAATACCCTTATTTTATTTATTTTGCATCGTGACAAATATGAGAAAATTTACAATACTGAAACTACATTTTACAATGAGGATGAGAAATATTACAAAGAACTTCTAATGTGTGCACCTGCTTCTGGACCTTCTACTGATTATTCGAGAGTCGATTATAGCCCGTTTTGGTCATCATCATCAAGACTAAACTGGCCAGAAAATCGTGGAAACCGAAATAAAACCAATCCATGGGAATATGCCGGCATGGACTATATGTTTTTATTTAATCTATACAGACTAGTTTTTGAACCTAGTGGTTATAAATTAAAAGAAAATGGAAAAAGTCAAATCTTGGACCGTGATTACTTAAAATACCGAAAGCCTAACATGCAAGGCATTAATGCACAATTTTATTACATGCCACCTATTAAAAAATAATGTCTTTCTTAAATTCAATTACTAAATCTTACCAAATAAAGTGATTCCTTGCTAAATTAATTGCTTTTTTTTGTATTTTCGTAAACTAAAATAATCACAAATATTATGAAAGCATTTAAAGCCTATGACATTAGAGGCGTCTATAATAAAGATTTTGACAAAAACGATGTATATAAAGTTGGATACTTTTTACCACAAGTACTCAAAGCAAATAAAATTCTAATAGGTAGTGATGTTAGAGAATCTTCACCAGAGGTTTTAGAGTATCTTATTAAAGGTATAACAGATGCAGGTATAGATGTTTACTATGCTGGTCTTGCCACTACTCCCATGGTCTACTATTCGACTGCAAAATTTGGATTTGACGGATCTGTAATGATAACAGCTTCTCATAATCCTGCAGAATATAATGGGCTTAAAGTATCAGGCACTGATGCTCGTCCTGTTGGGTTTGATACAGGTTTAAATGAAGTTAAAGTTCTTATGGAGACTGCAGAAATAGTAGTTTCTGAAAAGAAAGGTGAATATCATGAAATTAATGTAAGAGACACATATTTTGATTTTCTTAAGTCCTATGTTCCAGATTTGTCTGGAATGAAAATTAGTATGGATATCAGTAATGGTATGGCAGGTTTGTTTATTAAAGATTTGCTTGGTAAAGATATCATGTATTTCTTTGACGAGCTAGACGGTAGATTTCCAAATCATGAAGCAAACCCATTGGTAGCAAAAAATATTGTTGATTTGCAAAATCATGTTCGTGAAAACAAATCTGACATAGGTGTTATTTTTGATGGTGATGCTGACAGAGTAATGTTTGTGGACGAAAATTCAGACTTCATCTCTCCTGATTTAATGATTGCTGTCCTCTCCCACTATTTTCTTGAGGAGAAAGGACTTAAAGGTAAGGTAATTCAAGATATTAGAACTTCAAAAGCAGTTGGTGAATATATTTCACAATTTGGCAGTACAATGGAAATGTGGAGAGTTGGACGAGCTTATGCAGCCACTAAACTAAAAGAAATTGATGGAATTTTCGGCGGAGAACTTGCAGGGCACTACTACTTTAAAGATTTTTACTATTCAGATTCTGGAATTCTGGCAAGTTTGCTAATTCTTAATGTAATAGCAAAAATGAAGAAAAAAGGAATCTCTGTTTCTCAACTTATTGGTAAAATCAAAAAGTATGAAAACAGCGGAGAAATAAACTTTAAAATTGAAGATAAGCAAGGTGCGATGGATGCTGTAATCAGTTACTTTAAAACTTTAGAAAAGCCTACAGCATTTTATGATTTTGATGGCTATAGAATAGAATATAAAGATTGGTGGCTAAACATCCGGCCTTCCAATACTGAGCCATATTTAAGATTCTTGGCAGAAGCAAACTCCCCATCCCTTCTTAATGATATAGTCGAACAAGTAAAAAGCATAATAGAGGGTTATGGTGGTGAAGTGACAGAAGGACATTAAACAGTTTATAGGTTCATGAGGTTAACCGTTTATTCTTCGTCTTCGAACTCTTCATCAAAGATTTTCTCAAAATCATCTTTTTTATCATCAATTGATTCAAAGTTATCGCACTGTCTTTTATAAGGCTCCAAATCTTTTTCCATTTCAAGGTATTTGTATATATCTTTTGCTTTAAATATACCCGAAGATTTTACTGCATCAATATCACCTAAAAAACTATTCAGTGCTTTACATCCACCTGGTAGATTATTTACTTGGTTAAAATAAATATCGATTAACATAACATTTGCTTCGAATCTCATAAGCAAGTATTTACGAGAATCAGTTCTAACATTTATGTTTTCTACAACAATTTCAAGACTCTCTGCCGCTTCGTCAAATCGTTCTTTATTAAAATCTTTCTTTCCTGCGTCATAGCTCCTATTAGCAGATTTTAGCAATCTTGAGTCCTGTGCCAAAACATAAGAAGTACTAAAAAGTACAGCAAATAATAATAAAATAATGTTCTTTTTCATATCATTTTAGATTTAATTCATCTGTTTCATACAAATTACTTACCAAAGTTTAAAATATCAATTGTCTTATTTGAAAAATAATTATATGACATTCTATTTTGCAAAAACAATTATTTTTTCTTGATAGTATTCTTCCCCTTCAGTTATCTTAATAATATACATTCCTGGGACTAAATCAACATCAATTCTTTCTCCATTTAAATTATTATCACTCCAACATTTAATTCCTAAGAACTAAATATTTCTAGTGTAGCATTTCTAAAGCTTTTATTAAAAGCAATGTCTCCATTTTTAATAATATT
>CAZUQY010000302.1:0-4318 GCA_964622935.1 uncultured Bacteroidales bacterium
CATTTTAGATTGAACCTTATTTTGTAGCTTAGCACATCAAAATAAATTTAACCCCCTCCTACAGTATTATATGCATAGTTGGCACTTCCATTTGATCGCTTATTAAAAGATCTATCCTTACTTATTGTAGCACAATCCATTTCTTCTACTTCATCTAACTTCTCAAGTGGCTTATGCTCGATAACAATAGCCAATTTCTCAACATTCATAAAAATTGTCATTCTATGAAAATCATTTTTTTCGATTATGATATTCTTTTCAAAATACTCAGAATATCCCTTAGCTTTAACCCTAACGTTATAAGGTCCTTCTTCGAGATCCTTAAACTCAAACATTCCAACATTATCGGTTTTTTCTGTTCGGATAATAATACCCATTTTATACAGTTTTACTTCTGCTCCAGAAATTGAACTTCCGCTTGAATTGTCACTAACGTTTCCTTGAATTGTTGCAGCAAATGAAAATGTGCTGAAAAAAACTGAAAAAAGTCCTATTAAAAAAATCTTTGTTTTCATCTTTTTATAATTTTATTTCAACGGTATAATAGAATTCGCATGACAGAAACTCGAGTTTACCGTTTTTTGTTAATAATTGATTGGATTGCCATGCTCTGTTCATAATTGTATTTTTTAATGTGAAAAATCGAAACTTAGATGCGAATGATCCACTAATTCCACAAATCAAAAAAATTATTATCTTTATTTTTAATTTTATTGCAAAGTGAAAAAAATCATTACATATCTGGAAGACTTCTGGTTTCTGATATTTCCGCATGTTTGCGAAGCTTGTGGTGCTGCTTTAAATAAAAATGAAGCCCCTATTTGTATAAAATGTCTTTACGAACTTCCTCGAACAGATTATTGCAACAATTTGGAAAATGATATTGTAATGTTATTTACAGGTAGAATAAAAGTTGAAAAGGGGGCTGCTTTATTTCATTTTCATAAAGAAAGTCGTTTTAGAAAACTATTACACGGTCTAAAGTACAAAAACAAGCCTGAAATTGGTGTGTTGTTAGGTAAGGAACTTGGAGCCGAAATGTATTCTTCCGGTAATTTTAACGATATTGACTATATTATTCCTGTACCATTACACCCTAAACGACAAAAACAAAGAGGTTACAATCAAAGCGAAATGATTGGCGAAGGCATTTCAGCAATTACAGATATTCCATTATTAACAGATGTGTTAATAAGAAATGTAGAAACCGTTACCCAAACAAAAATGAATCGAGAAGAAAGATGGAAAAATGTATCAGGAAAATTTATAATAATAAATCCAGAGAAAATTGAAAACAAACATGTTTTGCTTGTCGATGATGTTGTAACCACGGGATCAACAATTGAGGCATGCGGAGAAAGCCTCTTAAATATCAAGGGGTTAAAATTAAGTATAGCAGTTTTAGCCAATGCATAAAATATGATTAGCAAAAATCAAAAATCTGGCTTTACTATTGATAATAATAATATCATTTTCAACAATATTCGGTCAGAATTCCAAATTTATTCCTGAAAATATTACTTTAAGTAGATTGTTAATCCTCAGAAGGTCCACGCATAGTTAGCGAAATCTTTTGAGAGTCATCAAGATGATTATTTAGAAAACATTAGTTATTCTACATCTTTAATATCAACCCAATAAAAAATGTTTATACTCTCTAGCCCATCTGAAGCATGATTTACAAAAATTGGGGCAACAGCTATTACTCTCTTGCAGAATTCATCGCCTTCGTAATACCACTCTTCAAGAAAACGAAGCTTTTCTATTTGTTTTTTTTCTATTAATGTTGGTATTCTAATTTCAATAATATTACCATCTGCATCCTCTTCCTGAATAGTTTCATACATAAACCATTCTTCCTCAGAATATTTTTTCACATTTTCTTTTGGAATTTTTTCAAATTCATCAAAAGTGTCGATTGCATCATATACATATGCTTGAGTTTCACCAGAAATAACATTGTCATACAACTTGATTAATAATCGATCTAAATCAGACTCCGGTATGTTTTTCCAAAACCAATCTCGTTTAAAATCCTCTTTCGAAATAATGTTTGGATTAACAATTGGAACATCATACATTATTTTTTGGGTTATAACTTCCTTTTCTTTTTTCTCAAGTTCTGTGCTTGTACATGAATAAATTCCAATAATTAACATTGCTAATACTCCTAAAAATGTAATTTTTTTCATAATAAATAGATTTAAATTAATAAATAACAGCGACTTAAAAAAAATCGGTACTTTATTATTTGGAATTCAGACCAGTCCTTAATAATTAAGTTAATCTCTCATATTCACCACTCCGATTTCTTATCTTTATAGAAAGATAAGAAATAATTGGTATATCAAAAAAGATGACTTAAAATATTTTATACTAATTAATAAGGAAGCATCTTCATATAATCAATTATTTGATCTACTCCTTGATGTATAGGTTTTTTAGCAGCTGTTCGCATAAGCATATTTAATTCTACATGAACAACAATACGAACTGCGATTTCATAAGCAGAAAGACTTTTTAGTTGCAACCACATTGTAAACTTATAAGGTGATCCATCGTCTCCCTGAATTTTTATTGTTTTAAATTCTTCCTTATCAACAATATGTAAAGCCATTCGCTGACCTTTAATTATAAAACTACAACTATTTTCGGTGGCATTCCATTCCTGTACATCGGGGGGAACCAAACGAGAAATATTACGCAAATCTGAATAAAATTTAAAAACACGTTGATCTGTATTTGCTATTTTTCCGGTTTTACTAATTACTTCTAGAGGTTTCATATCTTTATTTTTTCCATATTGATGGATTCAATCTCCATTCCTTAAGTAATTCTAAATCTGATTCAGAAACATAACCTGTTGAAATTGCGTGTTCAATCAAAGCATCATAATTACTTAGCGTAACCAACTTAACATCTGAATCTTTAAAACTATCAACAGCTTTTTGAAAACCATAAGTAAAAATTGCGACCATCCCAACAACTTCACAATTATTTTCTCTAATTGCCTTTACTGCGCTCAAACTACTTCCGCCAGTAGAAATAAGATCCTCAACAACAAGGACTTTTTTTCCTTGTTCAAGATAACCTTCTATTTGATTTCCCATGCCATGTTCTTTTGCTTTTGATCTTACATAAACAAATGGTTTGTTTAATGCTTCTGCAACAAGTGCTCCTTGTGCAATTGCACCGGTTGCAACACCTGCAACAACATCAAAATCACCAAATTTTTCCTTTATAAGATTAACAAAAGAATCTTTAATAAAAGTTCTTACTTCTGGAAAAGAAAGTGTTTTTCTATTATCACAGTAAATTGGAGAAAACCATCCTGATGCCCATATAAAATGATTTGCAGGCTCTAATTTTATTGCTTTAATTTGTAATAGTTTTTCGGCGATTTGTTTTGCAACTTGTTCCATGATATTATGATTAAAATATTTTACAATAATAAATTTATACAGTTGTCAGATAAAATTTCTGATGATAATTTTAGTACAAAAATAAGTTTTTCGAACAAAGAAAAAGTCAAAAAAGAACTGAATCTTTTTTTAGATACTAACAACTTATACAATATAAATATTTACAATATTAAAAATCAGGAATATACTGATTTTTTTAAAAATCATTTTATATTTATCGAAGCTGCAGGCGGAATAATAAGCAATGTAAATAATCAAATTTTATTAATACAAAGACTTGGTTATACTGATTTGCCAAAAGGCAAGTTGGAAAAAAACGAAACTTCTCAAAATGGTGGAATTCGTGAAGTTTGTGAAGAATGTGATATTGATGCAAAAGATATTATTGATGTTAGTGAATTTGATAAATCATATCATATATATCCATATAAAAATAAATTTGCACTAAAAGAAACGGTATGGTTTAAAATGCTGTTTATTGGATCTTATTCTTTAAATCCGCAAACAGAAGAAAATATTACTAAAGTATTTTGGATAGACAAATCCAAAATTAAAGAATATTATAAAAATACATACCCAACATTGATAGAATTATTGGACAAATTTTCGTTAATTTTTTGATGCTCATAATCTTACAAAAATGCAAACATTAGTTGTAAACAATATTAAAAACCTTGTTAATTTATTGCTTAACAATAACTTACAAATTGCAAAAAAACATAATCGTCTGATACACAATGTTGTAATTTATTAACAGTTCTTATAAATTTTGTTAATAGTTATAGAAAAACAATTAAAAAATTAATTTGGATTTGTAAAACTAAACTTGGGTATAAAAACTTTTGACTATTGCAAAAAAGTAATTATTAATTTAGTAGAAAAGAATAAACAATGTT
>CAZUQY010000303.1:0-4311 GCA_964622935.1 uncultured Bacteroidales bacterium
AATCTTAACAAGGTCTTTTGTATTATCAAAGAACAATACAAAATTAACCAATGCAATATTCAAAGCCAATTTATCTATATCCTGTAAGCAAATGTTTTGTATTTTATGTGATTTCGAGATTACTGATAGTATAATGCTTCCAGTACCTGAACATGGATCAAATATCCTACACTCAGATTCAACGGAAATATCTTGCACTAATGTTTTTGGAGTAAAATAAGCTCCTTTCTGCGATCTGTCAGATACCGTGCGCAAAGACTCATATAATCTGCCAAGGAAATCCAATTCATCATTTGGAAAACAAAACAGTCGCATTTCTAGTAATTTAGCAATTTCAATATCTATAAGTTCGCTTTTCCATTTATTTAAAAAAGCCGTGAATCTTGGATTATCTGTCGATATTTTTAGATTTTTCCTCCCATAAGAGCATCTTATTAAATTATTACTCTCTAGTATGGATATTGAAGCAAGAAATAGGACTTGATCAATATTTAATTTATTTTCAACCATGAACTTATATATGTCATGGATGATAATATCTGAATTTTTATTTTGAGAAAGTGAAGATTCTAGACTCCTAGTATCATCTGAAGATCTATTAGCTCGAGATTTGAGTTTACCATACTTAATGTGGATATTAGAAAGAATAATACGATACTCTTCATTAGAGTATGAATCACCATTGCTAAGTTTCGGAATTATACCAGTTTTTGCCCAATTCCGGATAGTAGCATCAGTAACATTCAAATCACGTTTTATATCTTCATAGGTCTTCAATAGGTCATTTTTTATATGACAAAATTAATGCAAATTATGATACCACAAAAAAAAGCAGGATAAACTTTATATCCTGCTTCCAAATATTTATTATCTATTCCTAGATATCATCTTTCTTGACTCTACTAAAGCGCATTGCTTTAATCATCCAATTAGGTAATGGCTTTTCAGGGTCACGTTTTCTTAAATCTAAATTTATTCCTAGAGATTTAATTAGTGGTATTTTATGAGTTTCAACAAATTCAATTAGAGTTCCATCAGGATCTTCAATGTACGTAAAATGCCCTGCAGCATCGCCCATATCAAATGAATTAGCATCATTGTGCTTTATCGAGCTATCTATAGTAAAAGAATGACCATAACTCTCGCAATGCGCCTTAAGCCCATCCATATTTCTGACGTCAAAACATATTTGAATAAAGCCAGGGTCGCCCCAAAATCTACCTTCATATATTTTTCTTGGTTTTCTTTCAATAGCTTGAACTAACTCAATATATGATTGACCAAATAATTTGCTAAAACTACCTTTTCTAGGTTTCGAATGTGTTAACAATACACGTCTAAATTTCTGGTCACCAGAATTTAAAGGGGCAAAATCTGGAAATATTCCAGTTTCATCAGCAACAATTTTATCATAGCCTAAAATATCACGATATACAGTTAATGATTTTTCAATATCACTCACACCCACAATTGCTCCGACAGGACCACCAGTAGAGCGATTCTCGTCGCGCATCACATATTTATCATGAACAATCTGGAAAATATTTCCAAAAGGATCTTTAATGAAAAACGTATGACACTTATCTATTGATTTATATAATTCACCAATAATTTCAACATTTGGGTTTGCCTTAAAAGTTTCATATGATAAAATAACATTGCGACTCTTAATTTTTGCAGCAAACACTCCATAATCACCAAGATTAATATCAAAATCTATAGTTTTTGGTTTTCGATTGGAGTATTGCCATACCTCAAATCCACCACCACCTTGCATATTAATTGCAATACATGCATGACGTTTCTGAGCGCTATTACCTGTGTAAGGCAACATCAATTCTGCTACGGTGTCATCTTCGAGGATCCTAACATCCATATTAAATGTGTCGATGTAATATTTCCATGCTTCTGAAAAATCCTCCACACCTATTCCAATCTGCTGGATTCCACTAATTACAAAATCACTCATCTTACATTGGTTTTATTTTTCTTACTAATTTCCTTGACCACCTAGGGAAAAATCTTTTTATATAAACCATTAGTAATTCTTTTTTCCCAACAAGAACTTCTGGTTTTTGTTTCTTAATTGCTTTTACGATTTTCTTTGCAGCCTGATCGGTAGTAACACCACCAGCTTGTCCTGCATCAAGTTTAGAGTGTTGTTTTCCGTCCTTTTCAAGAGCGTAAAATGATATGTTTGTTTGAACTCTTCCAGGACAGACAATCACAACTCTGATGTTTTTATCGTAATACTCAGCATGCAATGTCTCAAAGAAACCATATAAAGCATGTTTTGAGGAACTATATGCCGATCTCAATGGAAATCCGAATCTACCAGAAATACTAGTAGTTACAGCGATTGTAGCCCCCCCCTGTTCGATCATTTTTGGAAGTAAAAGTTTTGTCATCTTTACAGGTGCAAAGAAATTGACATCCATAATTTTTCTGTCTACAGAAAAAAGAGTATCGCCAGCTTTAGCTCGTTGACTTATTCCAGCATTATTATAAAGTATATCTATTTTCCCATAAAATGCTAATGCAGATTCAACCAATTGATCAATGCCATCAATATCAGAAAGATCATATGGTAAAATTTCACAATCACCACCCAAACTTTTACATTTAGATTTCACTTCCAACAATTTGTCTTCTTCAAGCGCAGTCAAAATTAGCTTTGCGCCATCCTTTGCAAACAAATATGCACAAGCTTCACCTATCCCCGATGAAGCACCAGTAATCCAGATTACTTTATTTGATATCTCTTGCATAAACATTTTTTTGATTAAAAGTGTTTAGGGCATGGGTCGCTGAACGGAGTCGAAGCTTGCTCTATGCCCTTTGCTTTATGCCCCATTTATCAATTCTTAATCCAAAACAGCATTCCATAATTGTTTTCTATAATCATCAATTAAATGCGGTTTACACTCATCTACGGTATCAACATATTTAGTTGTATAAATCATTGAATTAACAAAATCAGGAGCTCTACGTACACCTTCACCAGTATTTATTAGCACAGTTTCGCCATTCTTGATAAGTCCCTTTCTCAAAGACTCGAAAAATCCAGCCATACAAACTGCAGACGCTGGGCCAAGAATTACTTTTCTTTCAAAAGCAATCAATTTACCATAATCAACAAGTTTATCTTCTTTCATACGGATAAATGTGCCACCAGATTCCTTAACCAACTTAGCGATTATTGGATATGTTGCAGGATGCCCGGTTGCAAGTGTTGGAACTTCAGTTTTTGGATTATCTAAGGTAGGGAAATCGTTCTCGTATCCCTCAGGAAAACCATCTTTCTCTGCTTTTTCCCAAGCTTGAACCATTGGATCACAACCATCAGGTTGAACCATAATAAAACGTGGATTCTTTAAATCTGGATATACAGACTGAATTTCGCGAACTCCTTTATCAATAGCGATAGGCCCTGTTCCACCACTTATAGCTTGAATATAAACATCAGGCATCTTATCAATTTGGCGTAACCATTCAAAAACCATAGTTTTCTTCGCTTCAACCCTAATTGGATCTATATTTCCAATAGAAATTAATATTTTATGTTTCTTAGAATATTCTGCAGCTATTGCTTTTGCTTTAGTATAATCACCATTTACTCTAAAAATTTGCTGACCAAAAGCACTAATCACAGCTTCTGAAGCCTTTAGAGCATTGTCTGGTATAAAAATAGAACAATTAACTCCTGCAATCGACAAATACCTTGCATATGATGTTGCAGTATTTCCAGTTGATGCCACACAATATTGTTTTATGTCGTGTTCTTTAAATATACTAGCAGCAAGAGATGCAGCAACATCTTTAAATGTTCCTGTCCCACCATTCAAATCATTGCGATAAACCTGAACGTTAATATCTAGACCATACTTATTTTTAGCAAAATCCTCTAAGAACCACCATTTTTGTAATGACACGGCACCTTCCATTCTAGAAATAATATTTTCTTGTCTTGATAAAGGCAGATAATAAAAATATTGCCAAAAACTAATTGGATTCCCTTTTATAATAAGCGGCAATTCTTTATAATCACTTGTATACCAAACCTCAGAGTAGTTTGACCCACATTCGGGACATTGCTGATTCTGTTCGAACCATGCTCCAAAATCCGGAGTTACATGTTCACATTTAACACACTTTAAATAATATTTGTTTTCAGATTTCATAATTTCTATTTTATTTCAAAAACGAAGCGAAAGTTACAAATATATCACTTTACACGTCGTTTTACTATATTATTTCTAAGTAAATAAGGCTACTAGCCTATTTTCATTGATTTCATTTCTTCAGTATCAT
>CAZUQY010000304.1:0-4300 GCA_964622935.1 uncultured Bacteroidales bacterium
TATAACTATGACTCCATGCTTCAGATATTGGCTCCAACGGATATAATTCTGATGGAAGTTCTGTAATATATGAATTATAAGTAAAGTCAAAATCTAGTGATACATTTCTTCCTGGAATTGCAAAACATGATTTAGTGTAATGGTTAAAGTTACCTGACTCCATACCTTTATTCGCAGAAATGTTTGCGATGCTAATATTTGATGGAATAAAAAAGCTGGATGTATATAAATCTAAATTATTATTAACTGTTGGCAAACCTACTATCGTCATTATTCTATAAAGAAAAATAAAGGCTTCTGCTCTTGTACAATAATCGTATGGTCTAAATTCTGTAGCATTTGTTATTCCTAAATCGTAAGCCTTATTTGCATAGCCAAAAAAGCCTGCATTTGAAGGGAAATCTGAGAATGGACTTGTTCCGGTATAATCAGGAGCAATATTAAATGCTTCCAACAATACTTTCAGAACAAAACATCTTTCGATATCTCCATCGGGATTAAACCAAAACCTATCTCTATCAAATGGAGTTATTCCGTCTCCATAATCTAGATAAAGTAGTGCTTTCGCTGATTGGTAGTAATAAGTCCCTTCGTCTTGTAAATCTGCATAAGGACTAGGAAAATAATCAGACACCAATGGATCAGGGACATTTACAGAATCTCCAAAAACACCATACATTGTAATCTTAGCTAATTGTGAACGGGTTATGTTATCATCAGTATAAACAGATCCGTCATATCCACCAACTATACTATGTGAGCATAAATATTGAACAGCTGAAAAAGTTGTTGCCTGATAATTTGTACTACCACAATCTGTGGGTGAGTCACAGTCGGTGAAGGTGCATGAAGGAGATACGCTTGTAATGTTTACATATATTGGATTTTCATAACTGCCTGCAGACACTTCGTTTCCACTTTCAACACAATCCATTTGACTACTAAGTATACAGGGCAAATTATTTCCTGTAATAACAGGTGTAAAGTTACCACTTATGTTTACAGTTTGACCCGCATTAATAGTTGTACTACCAACAGTAACCCAATCAGTGGCACCTTGCTTTAAAAAGAAACAGCCTGTCCAAGCTGATGTGCCATTATTATTAATGCTGGCATTAAATGTATATTCTACTCCTGTAATTAATTCTGTAGTTCCAAATCCCATTGAATTTTGCAAAACAAGACTCGGCCCAGAACCGTTAGAAGTGTATGTCGCGGCCCATCCTTCGTCAGTTGAAGAGCCATCAGTAATAAAACTAACCAACATGCTACCTCCTGAAGATGTTATAGCAGAAGGAATTGTCGTGCCAGAATAGGTCCCCAATAAAGGCGAGGCTGTTGAACTTCCATCATACACTCGAACAATATCTGCTCCAGACTCTGTTATAAAACTTGTAAAATTTAAGGTTATAGACGCTGCGCCAACAGGCTGAATAAGCCATTTGCAATCTGAATTATTAACATAATTATTTAAATCTGACCCATCACTTAAGCTACCTGAAGGTGTTGTTAAGTTTGTTGTCCCTGAACAATATGGTTCTTGTCCATTAATTGTAAAATAACCACTAGTCCCTACAATTGAAGAAGTATTAACACTCTTAATGAAAATTTCATAGTCAGTACCAGATGCGAGATCTCCAGGTATAGTCCAAGTATAACTACCATCACTTGCAGTTGAACTTGTTATAGTTAAAACAGACATCCCGCCTTTGTTTAGTTTGATTTGCACATTTTCACTAATATTATCATTCCATGTAATTTCATATGAATTTCCAATATTCCAAGAACTTGTTGAGATTGGGTTTGAAACTGTAATATAATTATCGGGATCAATGCCAGCAATTGTAACTGTTCCTGCATAAAGTTTAGTGCCCTGACTACTAGTAATCAAAAATGCTTCAAATTGTCTTGAGTCGGTAAAGTTTGGATAGTTTGGAATTGTAATGTCTATGTAACTGGTTGTTGTATTTGAAATAGAATAATTACTGCAATATACATCAGGTCCTTGCCTAATAAATACTTTTCCCGAAGAACCATCGACGAAGTAAGTACCAGACTCAGGACATTTTTCAAACCGAAATGTCATGGCACCTGTAGTTGTATTATGAGACATAAGAGTAACATTGACATTATTCTGTGTATATACTGTTGTACCAGCATCTGAATAACATCCTGCATAATTAATTGTGTTTAATGTCATTGTTCCGGCACCGCAATTAGTAGAGGTCCCAATTGCTGGAGAATAAGAATATGTTGACGCAGATGTTCCGGTTGTAAATGTCATATCACCACCATAACTTGTACCATAGGAATTTGTTGCTGTAATTCTGCAGTGATATAAAGTACTTGTCTGCAAGCTACCAACAGAAGCAGTTACAACTTGTGCAGATGTGCCCGATCCTGCATCCACTGAACTTATTGTGGAGCCATAAGAGGTTGTAAGCCCATAATCAAAAGAATATGATGTACTTGAACCATTGGGATTAACTGAGCCATTTAGAGTTGCTGTATTTGTTGTAACATTGGTCGCAGCATTAGTAATTACTATAGGTAAGGGAAAATTAGTGTTAAAATAGAGGATGTTTGACATTACAAGATTGCCGCCAACATTTACACCCACTTGCCATTTATAATTTTTATTTCCCAACAATTCACCCGCAGTCGCTGTATATGATGTATTTGTGCCAACATTTGTGCTTATTACATTAGAGTTGTCAGATAAATCAGTAACCAGTATTGAATAAGCAATTGCGTTATTCACATTTTCCCATGTAAAAATTGGAGTTAAAGAAGAAACAATTGTTCCGGGCTGACTTGAAGTTCCTGGCGAAATGAGATTAAAATTTTGCAGCAACGTATAAAATGTCACATCATTACCATTACTAATCCCAGAGGAATTATTGGCAACTATTCTGTAATGATATTCGGTGTTTGGCAAAAGACCAGAAATTGTCGCATTTTCTGACAGCGTTGATGTTCCTGAACCAATATCAGTATTAGTTGTGTAACCTGTATAGGATGTTGTAAGACCATATTGAAACAAATAATTTGTGCTACTGCCATTTGGATTGACTGTGCCATTTAATTTGGCTGAATTTACCGTTATTACAGTCGCATTGGTTGTATTTACAGCTGGTGGTTGTAATGTTTGACTTGCTGTTATTGAAATCTTACTTGTATATGCACGTGTTGACCCTGCAAAGATTACAACAACACTATAATACATTGTTCCTGTTGAATAACTTGGTGTTAAATTATAAGAATATGAAGTTGAGCCATCTGGTATTGTTGCACCAGAAGATGATGGGTAATTTGTCCCACAAACAATAGTACTAATACTTGAACTAGAGCTTTCCTTTAAATAGAAAACAGCATCATTAAACGTACCAGCACATGGTGTTACTTGAAAAGAAATTTGATTTCCTGAAATGGAAGTTACTTTTAAATCCAAATAGCCACCATAATACGTGTTACTACAAGTACCTTCAATTGAACCAGATGGTGAACAACCTACCCAAGTGCCTGCGGCAGGGCTGCTTGTATATGTAGTCTGTCCAATTAAATAGGATGTAAAAAACACACTAGCTACTACTAAAATAATCTTAAAATTTATTTTCATATGTTCTCTTTTAAAAAGTAATTTCTATATGGGTAATACCAATAACCCTGCTTAATTCAAATCGATTAAAACTTTGCACTCTAATCAATCACATTCAAAAATACTAAATCCTTTTCAAGATAAATAAATAAATCTGTTATACTTATCTTACGTAAGGATAATAAATATAAGTGTCAATTATTTTGATTAAACGCTAAATATATAATAATAAAATATGGTTTAATTGGATAATTCAGTTAGGTTTTTTGCCATTCTAGACGATACTGGAACTACAAACTTATTTGTGTTACATAGTAAAGTGCAATTATTCTCTTTTCTGTTAAATACAGTAAGATACTTCTTATTAATAAGGTATGATTTGTGAGTGCGAATGAATGAAAACCCAAATAGCTCATTTTCAATATCTTTAAGGGTTTTACATACAACTTTCTTGTCATTATTTGTTAATATTAGCTTGGTGTAATTCCGGTCACTTTCTGCGTAAGCAATATCGTTTGTATTAATATACTCGTAACCAATATTAGAGTTAATTTTAATCTTAGTATCTGTTTGCAATAAATTGAGTAATTGCTGAAAGTTATAAGGCTTAGGAGAATCCTTTTTTGATAGAAATTTGTTGATAGCATCTTGAAGCTCTATTTTGTCTACAGGTTTTAATAAGTAATCAAAAGCGGAATATTT
>CAZUQY010000305.1:0-4298 GCA_964622935.1 uncultured Bacteroidales bacterium
ATCTTAAAATCTAGAAACCAATTCCCCTTCCACATTAAACATTCTCACTTATGACCTTGATTACTCTTGGTTTATTGCAGGTGAGGAAATAAGTTCAAAAGCTCCAGCAACTGAATATTTGTATTACAAAGCCCCTGCTACAGGAGAAAAAACTGATGTGCAAGTAAAAAATGTTGATTTGGATAACATCAATATTGCAACCTTTTACTTTGAAAGAGAATACGACTCTTATAAGTTTTACAAAATTGGAGACACTGGAATAATCATAGGATTTTATCCAGCAATTGAGAATGCAAAAAAATATAATAACTTTAAAAACCAATAATCATGAAAACAGTAAAAATATTATTATGGGCCTTTTTGCTGATTTTTTCAAGTCAGATTATTAATGCTCAAACATACTTAATAAGTGCCGAAAGTGTCGAAACTTGTGGTGGAACTCTTTATGATACTGGAGGTTCGGGAGGATCATACAGCAATAATGAAAGCTACACTCTTGTTTTATGCAGTGACAATGGTTCTAGTATTGAATTACAATTCACGTCATTTAATCTAGGTTCAAATGACATTCTTGAAATTTATAATGGAGCTGGAATTACAAATTTACTTGTTAGTGGTACTGGCAGTTCTTTGAATGGTCAAACCGTGATATCAGATGTTGACTGCTTAACACTAGTTTGGTCATCAGATGGTAGTGGCACAGCAGCAGGATTTGCAGCCAATATAAATTGTAGTACACTTTGCCAAGGATATACAACTGAAGTCACTGCAAACCCCGCAATAACAGATCCTGTAGAAGGATACCTTGATATATGCCCCGGAACAGAAGTTGACTTCACAGCTGTTAGCGATTTTTTCAATAATGGTTCAGAAGGATACACACAATCAACAGCTAATACTACCTACTATTGGGAAATGCTTGATGAATACAACCAAATAATATTAAATCAAACTGGTCAAGGTTTGGTAAATGTCTCACATATTTTCAATGAATCGTCAGGATATACTTTATCCCTAATTTCTGAAGACACAGAAGGTTGCTGGAATATGGGAGATGCAACTATAAGAATCAGAGTCTCTGTTCCCCCAACTTTTACAGGAACTAGTTTATCTCCTGATCCTATTTGCCCCGGTGAACTCGTCACATTTAATGGTCATGTGCAAACATACCCATGGCAAATGTCAGTTTTAGACACTGAAATAGTTGAACAATGTTTTGAAGACAACTATGAAGGAACTGTTTGTTTTGACGTTAATACTTTTGCCCCAGGCCAAACAATTACTTCAGCAAATGATCTCGAATCTGTTTGTTTTAACATAGAGCACTCTTATATCGGTGACTTTTACATGTACATCCAGTGTCCTAATGGACAGGAAGCAATGTTACACGAATATTATAATTGTAACGGTGCTTATTTTGGCGTTCCTAATCAATCTGACAACTGTGTTCCAGGAACCGGATGGGATTACTGTTGGTCTATGAGTGCTACTCAAGATGTAACAGACGTATGTTCTTCAGGATCATCAGTCCCTGCTGGAACCTATTTGCCATTAGGTAATTTCTCCGATCTCATAGGATGTCCTATCAATGGAGATTGGTGTATCAGATTTTATGATAATTGGGGAGCTGATGATGGATATATTTTTACTGCAAATCTAAACTTTAGCCCAGCTATTATGCCACAAGACACTTGGGGTTATGAAAATGTATATGATCAAGGTGGCAACTCCTCTAGTGGTTATTGGAGCGGTCCAGACATGAATGATGATGTTGGATTTATAGGTACTGCCAATCCTGTTATCAGTGGAGATATTAATTACACTTTTACTGCTATTGATGACTTTGGCTGTGAATATGACACTTCAATAAGTGTGACGGTTTTACCAATTACAGACCCAACATGTTGTATTATGCCAGATGTTTCAGCTGGTGCTGACGATAATATATGTAACATATTTTATGACCTTGATGCATCTGAACTAACATCAGGAAACAGCGGTATATGGACAGTAACTGCTGGCTCTCCAGGTGCAGTTTTTGATGACGAAAACGACCCAAACACAACTGTAACTATTAGTATTTATGGAACGTACGAATTTACATGGACTGAATATTATTTGGGAAATATTAATAATACTGCATGTACAGATAATGATGCTGTTGAAATAACTTTTAACGAAACATATGATCCAACAATTACTGCAATAGATGATATGTGTGTCTCATCTTCTGCATTCCAAGTTTACACTGTTAATTTTGGAGATTTGACATGTACACCAGCAACAACTGCCCTTGATGCTGTTACTGGCATATTCGATCCAGAAGATGCTGGACCCGGAACATATACAATTAGAAACACAATTTCTGGTCCATGCGCAGGTGCCGGATTTGACGATGAGACATTCGAAATCTTTGACGAAATAGACGTAATTAATTTTAACGAAGAATGTGGAACACCTGGACCAACAACATACTTCTATGTTTCATGGGATGTTACAGGTTATGGTGATGTTCCCTATTCTGGATTCCTTGTAAATGGAGTACCTGAAGCAGGAAGTAGTTTTAATGAAGAAATAGAATCTCCAGATTCCTATGATTATGTAGTTACAGATCCAAATGGATGTAGTGAATTTCCAATAAGTGGATACCGTGATTGCGGTTGTCCGCTTTATGCAGGAACAATGAGTGATTTGCAAACCATAGTACTTTGCCAAGATGAATGTACTGAGCCTAGTGTTACTCATAATGGAGACCAAGAAACAGCAGGTGTCGGGATTTTTGAGTTCATTATTCATACTGGAAATAATGATCCTATAGCATACAGTACAACTCCTAATTTCTGTTTTACAACTATACCAGGATTGACTTACAACACAATTTATTACGTATCTGCTATTTGCGGATATGATTTAGGTGGACATGCAGACATTTCGGGTGGATGTTATTCAATTGCACAGGGCACTCCTGTAATGTGGCAACAAAACCCAATTGCATCAGCTGGTGCGAATAAAGACACTTGCGGTCTTGTACTAAGATTAAACGGAAACGTTCCTGAACCAGGCATGTATGGTTATTGGTCATCTGCATGCGAATTTTATGCAGTAAGTGGAACTTCTCATACTGATTACAATGCTATAGTGATGGCTACAGATTTTAATACTTGTACATTTACTTGGAATGTCGTTAATGGTGAATGTATTGCCAGTGATGATGTAACAATCGGATTCCTTGACACTCCAAATCCTTATGCAGGAGATGACATTACGGCCTGTGGTAATGAAGCAACAATGAATGCAAGTGCAAGCTTGCCAATTTCAACCTTATCATGGTCAGGAAATGGAACTAATTTTAATCCACAAAGCGCTGCAGATGCTATAGCACAAATTAGCAACTTTGGAACATATCAATATACCGTTACCGAAGACAATGGAGCTTGTACAGGAACTGATGAAGTTTTGGTAACTTACATACAAGAACCATCTCCTTCGACTCCACCAAATGTTGATAGTGTTTGTGGAGTTACCTACGATTTGCATGTATATAATGTTAATGGCCCAGGACAATGGACAGCATATGAAGATGGATTACCAATGAGTCCCGCTCCGTTATATAATCCATCAATTAACGATTCAGATGTAACTGTAACTATTGGGAATTACACAGGACTTTTTAGAGAAATTGAATTTGAATGGGAAGAAGTTAATCAGGTACAAGGTGTAGAGTGCTTTGGGTATGCATCAACGACGGTTATTTTCGCAAAAGAACCTATTGCCAGTGTTGGAGCAATTGATGAATCTGAAATCTGTGGAAATTGCAACACTTTTGCTGCTGACACAACAGGTTCAGGATGGGCAATTGGCTCATGGATTACGAAAGACGGTGTACATGGTGAGTGGGATGACGCAGAATTACCAGACGCTACTTTCTGTATTGATTCACTTGGTAGTTATGGAGACACTGCGCATGTAAGAACTCCATTTTTATGGGTAATGAGAAATTATGGATGTACCTCTGTTGATACAGCGTGGGTAACATTCTATCAAAGACCTATTACTAATGCAGGTCTAGACAATGCTATTTGTGGTAAAGTATATGACTTAGATGCATTCTATAACTTTACCGAAACTGCCGGCTATACACCAGATGGTTGGTGGTCAACATATTCTAAACCCACTGATGCTACTGCTAATATCGTACCTCAAGACGATGACGACAGTCAGGTAACTGTAAGTCACAATGGTGTTTATCAGTTCGTTTTCCGAGAAAACAACTCATTCCTACCAATGTGTTACGACAC
>CAZUQY010000306.1:0-4281 GCA_964622935.1 uncultured Bacteroidales bacterium
CACACTTTTTATAATCAGACAATATTTTCTATTCAACTATTTTACTAAATCTATAATTATGTATAAGTCTTTAAATAGAGGGCTTTTACCATTTCTATCAATTTTGTTTTCATAAAAATAAATTCTTCAAACAACGTTTTTATTTTTCGAGTTGTCTAATAAGTGTTATAAGATAATTGTCACTTCTTCTTTAATTCCTTTAAAATTATATAAAATGAAACTATTTATAGTATTGGCTCTGCTATTGACCTCCGTATTTGCTTACTCACAAGAAATCTGTGACAATGGAATCGATGACGATGGAGATGGTTTAATAGACTTAAATGACACGACTGATTGTAATTGTGCGATTTTAAATCCTCAATTTGTCCCATCATTAATTCCTAATCCTTCATTCGAAGAACATTCTTGCTGTCCTTCATCTGGCTCAATGTTAAATTGTGCAGATACATGGATACAGGCAGGGAGTGCTTCTACAGATTATTACCATACATGTGATTATATAGTCTCAACTCCAATCCCAATTCCTGATGGTGAAGCTGCTGTTGGTATGTATTTCTGTGATGATTGGTCAGAATACGTTGGAGCATGTTTGATTTCACCATTATTCGCGGGAACAGATTACATTATCGAATTTAATTTGGCATTTCATACTACTAGTGGTGGAGATCATGATGAGTGCTATCAAAGTACTGTATTTCCACCAGTTAAATTTACTCTTTTTGGAACTACAGATTGTAATGATTTACCTTTTGCTTCTGCAACTGCATGTCCTGTGGGTTTCGGACAGTGGCAAGAAATTGGATATGTTATAGTTAATCCTTATGATATTGAAGGAAACTGGGGAGAATTTGGCATAAGCTTTAATCCTGATCTTGATATAGAAGCTATAATTATTGGTCCTCCATGCGATTTTCCAAGTAGTGGGGAATATGATATTTCTACAATTTGTGCTCCTTATTTTTATATTGATAATTTAGTGCTCAATAATTCAGATTTGTTTGATGTTGCGATTCATCAACATGGCGATTATTGTGATGGAGATTTTAGTTTAAGTATTACACCTGATACTGTAGGCACAGTGCAATGGTATTATGATAATATTGCTTTAATAGGTGAAACTGATACCGTAATTGAAATTTCGAATAATTCTTATCCTTACGGATTTTATCAGGTAGTTTTTAGCACTGGGGATAATTGTGTTGTTGCAGAAATACTTGTAGATAACGAGTCAGAGAATATATTTGAGATCCCAAATATGTCTGCCTGTGAGTTATATAATTTACCTGAAATTATTGGAGTAAATTTGTCAGGAAATCAAAATTATTATTCGGAGCCCGATGGTCAAGGAGATACTCTAACATTTCCTTTAACAACTTCTCAGACCATTTATGCTTATGACTCGGACGGTTTTTGTTATAGTGAAGAGAGTTTTGAACTCACAATACTTACAACTCCAAATATAAATCCTATGCTAAACGATACTGTTTGTGATTATTTTAACTTGCCACAAATCACCGGGAGTAATCTGAGTGGGTCACAACATTATTATAGTCAACCAAACGGAGTTGGCAGCATTCTAAGTTCTTCAATAACAAGTTCGCAAATAGTTTATATTTATGACAATAATGGAGCGTGTAGTGATGAAGAAGTCTTTCATGTGACTATTTTCAATACTCCGGAACTAGATAATATCTCTGATCAGACCTCGTGTTTGTCATTTGATTTGCCGGAAATAACAGGTGAAAACCTTTCAGGAAATCAAACTTATTTTTCTGGGCCAAATGGTAGTGGTATTGAATTAAACTCATCTTTGTTAAGTTCTCAAACAGTATATTTTTATGATTCTAATTGGGCTTGTAGTGATAATAGTAGTTTTGAGTTAACTGTTTTTCCTGAGGTTTTTGCTAATGCTGGAGAAGATCAGGTTATATGTGGTAATAATACTGACATGACTGCTGTTTTGTTCATGGAAGGGTCTGAAGGTTATTGGACTGGGCCAGGATTTATTAACGACCCAAATAGTGAAGTTGCAAATGTGTCAGCACCATATGGTACACATACTTATACATGGACTGAAGTAAATAGTATTTGTGTTTCAGAACAGGAAGTTACAATAAGTTTTATCGAACAACCTAATCCTACTTTAGTAACTCAATTTGATAGTACTTGTACCAATTATTATGAAATTCAGCTTGAAAATTCTAATTTTAATGGACAGTGGATTGCTTATTATGGAGATCCTTTGGAACCTTTATTTCCTGCACCATTTTATTTTCCTTCATTCCAAAGTCCTGTTGTTGATGTGACAATAGGTAATTTTGATGAAACGATCAGAACAGTTGAATTTGTTTGGACAGAGACAAATCATCAATCATATGGAGAATGCACATCAGTTTTGAGTACAAATATTAGTTTTATTAAACAACCTATTGCAAGTGTTGGTGCTGATAATGAAGCAGAGGTTTGTGGAACTTTATATAGTGGTTTAAATGCTGATATGACTGGAAGTGAGTGGGCAGATGGACTTTGGATTTCACCACAAGCATCTTGTGATTTTAATAATGCATCAGCAACTAATACAGTAGTTAGCTTTAATAATTTAGGAATTTATGGAGATTCTGCTTTTGTAAGGTTGCCATTGTTATGGACAGTATCAAATTATATGTGTCAGGATATTGATACAATGTGGCTAAATATGTACCAACAACCAAATGCAAATGCTGGTATTGACGGTGCAATCTGTGGGCTCGATTATGATCTGCAGGCTTTTCCTGATATTGATACATCTAATAATTATACTCCTTCTGGTTGGTGGTCAGTTTTTTCTGGCCCTGGAAATCAGGTTGTGAATATTGGAAACATGAGTGGATTCCAAACTGGAATTACTGTTTCAGAAGTAGGAATTTGGGAATTTTTATTCAGAGAAAATAATTCCTTAAATACTAGTTGCTATGATGTTGATACTGTTACTGTTGAATTTGTTGAGATTCCAATAGTAAATGCAGGTGAAGATCAGGATATTTGCGGAAAATATGCTCAATTAGGAGCGGATAGTGGAGGAAATCTAGGCAGTTGGCTTGTGACTCCCGGCGTGTCATTTGAGGAACCAACAAATCCAGTTACAAATATATCTTCAGTTGTGACTGGCGCAATTGAATTTACTTGGATAGAAAGTAACTCAGCAACAATAAGCACATTGTCATGTACTTCTAAAGATGAGGTAATTTATACTTTCTATCCTCAACCGACAGCAAATATTTTAACGGATGAGGATGATAATTCTGCTTGTGGATATAAATTTGATAATCTTCGTGCTGAGACTCCAGGTACAGGAATTATTGGTTATTGGTATGATGAAAATTCTTCCACTATTTATGGCGATGTCTTTTCAAATGATACGTGGACTCAAGTTCCAGAATATGGGTGCTTTGATTTTTATTGGATTGAAGAGTCTGGACCAGCACTAAATCCTGGATTTTGTATTGATACAGCAGGGCCGCTTAATATTTGTTTCTATGAAATACCCATTGCTGATGCAGGTCTTGATACTCTTTTTTGTGGACTCTATGGAGAACTTAATGCAAATCCCAGTGTTGGAATAGGAGTATGGAGTAATCCATCAGGAGGTATTGTAGCAATTGATGATTTACACAACCCTGAGTCAGAAATAAGTTCGATTATTTATAATACTGACCTAGGTCAGGAGGAGTCTTTTACTCTGATATGGATGGAGGATAACAATGGCTGTACAGATTCAGAAGTTGTGGATGTTGTTTTTGGTCGTATTCCTCAATCAAATATAACTATTATTCCACCTAAGTGTAAAGGACAGCAAGCAACTATTGCAGCTGTTGATCAAGCTCACCTTCATTATTCATGGAATTTTTATGAAGGTCAGGATGAAAGCCCAATACTTAATGATTTGGGAGGCAATTTTCAGAATTTTGTATCATGGGAAAATGATAATTCTGAGCATATTATAAGTTTGATGGTAACAAGTGAGTGGGGTTGTTTAAGCCCAATAAAAATAGATACTGTCAGAGAACCTTCATTACCTGATTTTGATTATACAGTTATTTCGGATACTTGTATGTTTAGCAAGGGTGGGGTTTTGATAAATGACACAACGGATATTACTTATTTCTGGTTGGATGAGAATTTTGGTCCTCCATCAGGATCTCCTATCACACAAGTTTTGGGAGTGCCAGAAGGGACATATGAATTACTTAGTGTCTGCAAGAAAACCCATAAACTACTGTAAATCAACGGCTAACTGTT
>CAZUQY010000307.1:0-4281 GCA_964622935.1 uncultured Bacteroidales bacterium
ATGAAAAAAAGGCAATTGTTAATTATCATGCAATTGAGAAATATCCTATTGATAATAAAACATTTAGGGAGCTTAACTATCAAAGTAAATTAAAACTGTCTGATGGTCAAACAGATTTGTTTGTAGATAATTGGGATGAAAATCTTAGTGTTGATGATAACTTTTATTTATTTAAGCAGCAAGTCGATTTTGAAGATTTTATTCCACAAAAATCTTATGATTTAATTTATTTTGATGCTTTTTCACCTGATGTCCAACCGGAGATGTGGTCTCTTAAAAATATCGAAAAAATACTAACATGTTTATCAACAGGAGGAGTATTTGTAACTTATTCTAGCAGAGGTGATTTGAAAAGAAATCTTCGTTCTTGTAGCATGGATGTGAAACGTTTTCCTGGACCTCCAGGAAAAAGGCATGTTTTGCGTGCAACCAAACATTAAAAAAATGCATTTAATATTCAAATTATTTTTTTAATTTTGGCTTTTGAGAAAATAGATTATTAATCATTAAAACAAATTCAAGTTATGAGAACATTTACTAAAATTGTTTTTGCATTTGCTCTTGTTGTTGTTGCAACAGCATTCTCTTATGCACAGACAGTGAACTCTCTGTGGGTTGACGGAAGAGTTTATTTTAAGATTTCAGACAACGCAGCATTAAATGTTGCCGATGATAATGGAATTATTAATCCAAAAGATGTATATTTTTTAGAAGGACTGATTGAGGAATATCAGATTACTGAAATGCAAATGCCTTTTAAATCAGCAAAAAGTGATGTTTTGCAACGTACATTCAGATTAGATTTTGAAAACATTAATGATATTTCAGGTTTGTTGCGTGATTTAAACCTTAATCCGGATATTGAATATGCTGAACCTGCTCCATTATTCTTTATCTCACTTACTCCAGATGATACATATTATGATGTAGATCTTGATGGTGGTTTTATAGGAAGTGCGAATGGTTCATGGCATTTAAATTTAATTAATGCATCAACTGCATGGGATGTAACAACTGGAGATAGTGACATTGTTGTTGCTGTTTTGGATAATGCAATTTGGGTAGATCACCCAGATTTGGTAAATAAAATTTCTGTGGCTATTGACTTAGGTAATGGTGATGATGATCCAACTCCTCCAGAAGCTACTTATATGTGGTCTCATGGAACACACTCAGCAGGACTTGTAGGAGCAGAAACTAATAATGGTTTAGGTGTTGCTTCAATTGGTAATGGTGTTAGTATTATGGCTGTTAAACTTGGTGATGATGCAAGTGATGGACAATCTATGGCTGCAGGCTTTGAAGGTATTGTTTGGGCTGCTGATAATGGAGCTGACGTAATTAGTATGTCATGGGGGAGTCCTCAATTCTTCCAAACAATGCAGAATACTGTAAACTACGCTTATAACCAAGGTTGTGTTTTAGTAGGAGCTGCTGGAAATAATGGTAGTGGACTAGAAACTCAACAAAATCCTGATATACCTGTAAACTATGTTGGTTATCCAGCAGCTTTAGAACATGTAATTGCTGTAGGATCTTGTGACATAGGAGATAATAAATCTGACTTTTCTAACTATGGAACATGGATTGATGTTTTGGCTCCTGGTGGATATGCTACTGAAGGTTTTTTAGGAATGGGGGCATTTACAATATTAAGTACTACATACAGTGAAGCTGGTACAGTTACAGAAATGATTAATGGTACAACTGGAGGCGCTGCATCATTTGGTGTTACTGGAAATTACGATTTAATGCAAGGTACATCAATGGCTTGCCCTGTTACATCTGGTTTGTGCGGGCTTATTTTATCTGCTAACCCAGATTTGACTCCTGAAGAACTTACTGCAATTCTAAAAAATACTTGCGCAGATGTAGATGCTGAAAATGCTGCATTTGTTGATAGTATTGGTGGAGGTCGTATCGACGCTTTTGCAGCTGTTACTGCTGCAAATGCTTCAATCGCTGAGTTAACGGCCGATTTTATTGCTAGCGAAGTTGTTATTGCAGTTGACGAAACTGTTGACTTTACTGATTTAACAACTGGCACTCCAAATTCTTGGGCTTGGACTTTTGAAGGTGGAATTCCATCTTCAAGTACAGAACAAAATCCAATGGCAATTCAATATGATACAGAGGGAATCTATGAAGTTAGCTTAACTTCTGGAGACGGTATAAATTCTGATACAGAAATAAAAACAACATTTATTATTGTTGGTCAGAGTGGAAGTCTTGCTGAAAGTGCATGGATTGAGCAGAATACTCACTTTACAGGTGCATATAGAGGCGTGTTATTAACTGATATAGTTGATGAAAATACTGCTTGGGTTTTAACTTATGATGGAACAGGTGGTAGTATAACTAGAGATTTTGCTGTAACTGCTGATGCTGGTGTAACATGGATTCCTGATACTTTGGAGATTGCAGATAATTATGCTCCTGCTGATATTTCTGCAGTAAGTGCTACAGAAGCATGGCTTGCAGTTTATGATGCTGATGGCGGTGGAGGAATTTATAAAACTGATGACGCTGGTGCTAACTGGACTCAACAAACTACTGCAGCATTTGATAATGCAGCAAGTTTTACAAATGTTGTTCATATGTTTAATGCAAATGAAGGTTATTGTCAAGGGGATCCTATAGACGGCGAGTTTGAAATTTATACTACTCCTGATGGTGGAGATACTTGGACTTTGCTTGATGTTGCAAACATTCCTGATGCAGAATCCGGAGAAATGGGATGGACAGGTGTTGCTGATGCCGTTGGTGATGTCGCTTGGTTTGGTACAAATACCGGACGTATTCTCAAAACAACTGATAAAGGTGCTACATGGTCAAGTTATTTAACAGGCGAGGCTAATGTTAGCTCAATTTCATTTGCTGATGATATGAATGGTGTTGCAATTTGCCAAGTAAATAACCAAACTACTGGTGTTATTGAAAGTTGGTCTATGATTAAAACTGATGATGGTGGTGAAACATGGACGGGAATTGCTGTTGAAGACCAATTTTTAACAGATGTTTCTGCTGTACCTGGAGAAATAGGAATGTATGTGGGTATTAAAATCTCTGCAACATCAGAAGGCAACTTCTCAACTTATACACAGGATTATGGAACTTCATGGACTGAGCTAGATGATTCTGTTCAGTACACAAATGTTTCAATGTTTAGTGCAGAGTGTGGCTGGGCTGGTGGATTTAACTGGGATGAAAATTCTGGTGGAATCTATAAGTGGGTGCCTCTTGCACCATCTGATGCGCCTCACTTTACTTCTTCTCCTGAATTGGAAGTTGTTGAATTTGAAACATATACTTATAATGTAGTTACAGAAGATCCTAATAGTCTTGCATTAACAATAACAGCTCCAACAAATCCAACTTGGTTAACTATTACTGATAATGGTGATGGAACTGCAACACTTACCGGAACAGCTCCATCAATTTCTGGAGTTTCTGAGGACTTTGATGTTATACTAAATGTTTCTAATGGTGATTTCGATGCAAATCAGTCATTTACAATTACTGTAAACACATCAAATACAGCGCCTTATTTTACATCAACACCGTCAACAGTTCATGTTCAAAATACACCTTACACATATGATATTGTTACTGCTGATGATGAGGACGATGATTTGACAATAGAAGCAACAGCTTTACCAACTTGGGCAAGTTTTGTTGATAATGGCGATGGAACAGGTAACATTACAGGAACTCCTGCAACTACAAGTTTTCTTGGTTTCCAGGTTGTTTTGGTTGTAAGTGATGGTATGTTTGATACTACTCAAGATTTCAGAGTTCAGGTAAATGCAAACGAAATAGTTGACTTTGGCTTCGGGAATGTAGAGGTTTATCCAAATCCTGCAACTGGATTCATTAATATTATGAATTGTCAGGGTGCATATTACGAAATTATGGATATATCAGGCAGAGTATTAGCTGATGGAACATTAAACAATAGTATAGAAAAAGTTGATTTGTCAGAATATGCTAACGGTAATTTCTTCGTTAGATTATACAATGGCGAAAAAGTTTATACAGTTAAAATAGTAAAACTATAGTTTAAGAATATAGATACTAGCATCCCATAGGTATTATTGTTTTAAATATTTTGTTTTTTTACTTTGATTATGCAAAATATAATAATACTTTTGGGATGCTTTCTTATGGAACAGATTGATATTATAGGATTTGCCGGAGTGGCAACAGGATTATTGAGGTTTATAGCTTATGGTAAGATACAGAGAAGGATATTATTGTTGTCTGCAATTCTTCTTTTGCTTA
>CAZUQY010000308.1:0-4265 GCA_964622935.1 uncultured Bacteroidales bacterium
AATTATTGAAAAAGTCGTTGAAACTAAAGAGCTAAAGAAAAACACTTTAGAGCTGAATGTTGGAGAAAAGGTTTCAATGGATTTTATTATCGAGGTTCTTAATGAATATGGATTTATTCGCGAAGATTTTGTTTATGAACCTGGAACATTCTCTATTAGAGGTAGCATAATCGATGTTTTTTCATTCAGTCATGAATTACCGTATAGAATAGATTTTTTTGGTGATGAGGTAGAAACCATTCGTAGCTTTGATCCAAACACTCAGTTGTCGACTGAAAAGCATAAAAAAATATCACTGATTCCAAATATTCATGAACATCTTATTGATGAAGAAAAGGTGTCATTTTTTGATTTCATCAACAAAAATTGTAAAATATGGCTAGACCAGCCTGAGATGATAATTGATAAATTGCAAAAAACATGGGATGCTGCAAAAATACGTTTTTCAGAAACAATCGAATTGGATCCTGAAGATGATGAGGTTTGCATTGTGGATCCTGAAAAAAGTTTGCTGTCACCTGCTGAGTTCGATAGTGAAATGAGAAAATTTCAATTGATTGAATTTGCTCATAGGACAGTTTTTGAAGCTAAGCATGAGATAAAATTTAACATCGAACCACAACCTACATTTAATAAACATTTTGACTTACTAATAGAGAATTTAAAGTCTAATGCTGAGGATTATTTTACTACATACATATTAAGCAATAACGAGAAACAGATACAAAGGCTTAATGATATTTTTACTGACAAGGGAGAGCAAATTGAATTCAAGCCAATTCTAAAAACTGTTCAGGAAGGTTTTGTTGATAATGATAGCAGAGTTTGTGTATATACTGATCACCAGATATTTGAAAGGTATCATCGTTACCAGACAAAAAGTGTAGCTCGTAAGGAGGTAATAACAATGCAAGAGCTAACATCTTTGCGGCCGGGTGATTTTGTTGTACATGTTGATAATGGAATTGGGCGATTTGGTGGTTTGCAAAAGATAAACAATGACGGGCATGTGCAAGAGGTTGTCAGTATTATGTACGATAATAATGATGTTCTGTTTGTTAATATTCATTCCTTGCATCGCATTTCAAAATATAGGGATAAAGATGGCGAAGTTCCTAAGATTCACCGATTAGGATCAGGGCATTGGAAGCGTATAAAGGAGCGAACAAAGAAAAATATTCAGGACATTGCTAGAGATCTTATTTTGTTGTATGCAAAACGTCGCGAACAAAAAGGATATGCTTTTTCAACCGATTCATATTTGCAACATGAGTTGGAGTCTTCGTTTATGTATGAGGACACACCAGATCAGAGTAAAACCAACGACATGATAAAATCCGATATGGAAGCTGATATTCCAATGGATCGTCTTGTTTGTGGGGATGTTGGATTTGGAAAAACAGAACTTGCAATAAGGGCAGCATTTAAATCTGTTTGTGATAGTAAGCAGGTTGCCGTTTTGGTTCCTACAACAATTCTTGCACTACAGCATTATCAAACGTTTAAAGAAAGATTACGCGATTTGCCTGTAAGTGTTTCGTATGTCAGTCGTTTAAAAACTTCAAAAGAAATAAAAGCTGCTCTGGCAAAACTCAAAACAGGACAACTTGATATTTTGATCGGGACACATCGTTTGGTTAATAAAGATGTTGAGTTTAAAGATTTAGGGCTCTTGATAATTGATGAAGAGCAAAAGTTTGGTGTAGCAATGAAGGAAAAGCTTAAACAAATAAAATCAAATGTAGATACTCTTACATTGACAGCTACACCTATTCCTCGGACATTACAATTTTCACTAATGGGTGCCCGCGATCTTTCAATTATTAATACTCCGCCTCTAAATCGTCAGCCTATTATTACAGAATTACATTCTTTTAATAACGAAATAATACGCGAAGCAATATATTATGAAGTTGGCCGAAATGGACAAGTGTTTTTTATTAACAATCGAATACAAAATATTCTGGAAATAGAGATATTAATAAACAAACTTTGCCCAGAAGTTAAAACTGTAGTTGCTCATGGTCAAATGGAGGGTAATAAGTTGGAGAAGATTATTCTAGAATTTATGCGTGGAGATTTTGATGTGTTGATTAGTACTTCAATTATAGAAAATGGTGTTGATATCCCTAATGCAAATACTATGATCATCAATAATGCAAATAATTTTGGATTAAGTGATTTGCATCAGTTAAGAGGCAGGGTTGGTCGAAGTAATAAAAAAGCATTTTGTTATTTGCTTGCGCCACCATTAAGTGTCCTAACTACCGAAGCAAGACGCCGTTTGAAAGCTATTGAAGAGTTTAGTGAGTTAGGAAGTGGAATCAATATAGCTTTGCAGGATCTTGATATTCGTGGAGCAGGAAATATACTTGGAGGTGAACAATCCGGATTTATTGCTGATATTGGTTTTGAAACGTATAATAAGATTCTTAACGAAGCAATAGATGAGCTTAAAGAAGGAGAATTTAGAACCTTATTTAATTCTAGTGAAACAGATTCAAATCATACTAAAGGATATGGTCCGGCAAAAGATTGTCTTATAGAAACTGATATGGAAATTATGTTTCCCGACGACTTTATTACCAGCACTCCGGAACGAATCAGGCTCTACAAAGAACTTGACGAAGTTAAATCGTATGAAGAACTTCAACAACTTCGCGATGCAGTAATTGATCGTTTTGGACAAATTCCTGATGAGGCAGAAAAATTATTCGATGTTATTAAGTTAAAGTGGACAGCAATTGCTCTCGGATTTCACAAAATAATAATTAAAAACAAAGTATTTATTGGATTTTTCCCACTTAACCAACAATCTTCATATTATTCCTCACCAACTTTTGCCAAAATTTTAATGTACATCCAAAATAATCCTAAAAACATGATGATTAAAGAAAACAAGGAAAAGTTGAGTCTGCAAATATTATATGCTGATAATATTGATAAAATCAGAACAGTTTTGGAAAAAATTAGGGTGGATGCTGAAGCATAAGATGCTCTTGCCGACTATGCTCTTTGTCCTCGGATTAAAGTCTTATATATTGTTCATTTAATTTTATTTGCTAATTTTACAACGATGAAAAGGGTTTGTTTCATATTAGCATTAATTTTTGGCGCACTTGTCTTAAGGGCACAGGACATTGACCCAAATGGATTAAATAGATTTTATTATCCTAATGGTAAGTTGTCTAGCGAAGGGTGGATGAAGGATGGAAAACCTGACGGTTATTGGAAAAGCTTTTATGAAAATGGTGTTCTTAAATCTGAAGGGAAGCGATTATATTTTCAACTTGATAGTATATGGAGTTTTTACAATACAGAAGGTCAAATTGTTGAATTGATTTCATACAGGAAAGACCAGAAAAATGGATACAGTTATTTCTATGATGATTATTTTACAAAGGATTCGGCAAAAATTTATTATTTGAGTTCAAAAGAGTTGTTTCTTAATGGTAAAAGGGAAGGGGAGTCTTTTTATTATGACATTTCGGGATATTGTAAGTTTCAATACAGTTACAAAAATGGAGTAAAATCCGGAGATGCACGTAAATTTAATAAAGATAGTTTAGTTATAAATTTATTTAAATACTATAATGGCTATCGAATTGAAAGCGAGAAAATTAATCGATATAATTCTGAAAATCAAAAACATGGGAAATGGATTGATTTTTATCCTAATAGCAATAAAAGAAAGGAGTATAATTACTTTAATGGCAAATTGCATGGAATATACCGTGAATATAATTTGTCTGGGAAAATGATACTGGAGAAACGTTATGTAAACGGTGAGTTATTTATTCCAAAACCTGAAGATGAAATCGTTCTTAAAGCAGAAGTGAAAAAATCATATTATCCGAATGGAAAAGTACAATTCGAAGGAGCTTTTTATAACGATTTGCCGGTTGGAATACATAAAGAATATAATGCTGAAGGAATACTAACTAATGTGAAAGAATTCACCTCTCAAAGTATTCTTTTAGGTGAGGGATTGTTTGATTCAAATGGTAAACGTAAAGGAGAGTGGAAATTACATGACCAATTTATGGAGTACTTTTATGCTCTTGGGAATTATATAGATGGTAAAATGGATGGTAAATGGACTTACTATTATCCTGACGGCAAGCTTGAAATGGAAGGCTTTTTCAATAAAAATAAACCAGATCGGGAATGGGTTTGGTACTATCCAACAGGAATAAAGAAAAGAGAAGAATCTTATATGTTTGGAAAGTTGGAAGGACTCTATTCTGAATATGATTCTCTTGAAA
>CAZUQY010000309.1:0-4259 GCA_964622935.1 uncultured Bacteroidales bacterium
AGGTGTTGTTGTAATTGTCGGAGTTGTTGTAATTGTTGGAGTTGTTGTAATTGTAGGTGTTGTTGTAATAGTCGGGGTTGTTACAGGAGTAGGAACAAAAGATGATGTTGTAGATTTAGAAGTTGTGGGAGTGAATGTGCTTGTTGGAACAATAGAAGATATAGGTGTTTTTGTCGCAGTTGGGATTATTGGTGATGTTGGAGGTGTTGAAGATGTTAATATACTGGGAGTATATTTTGGAGCAGAAGATATTATGCTACCTTTTGATAAAGTTGGTGTGATCTTTGGGGAAAGTGTTGGAGTTGATGGTAATGTAAAAGATGGTGTTAAAGTTGTTGTTTTAGGACAGGACCCATATCATGGACCAGGACAAGCTCATGGCTTGTGTTTTTCAGTGCGTCAAGGTGTGAAAGTTCCACCATCACTTGTAAATATATACAAAGAATTGCATTCTGATATCGATTTTATAATTCCTAATCACGGTTATTTGGAATCATGGGCAAGGCAAGGTGTTTTTATGATAAATGCAACTCTTTCGGTTCGTGCTCATACTGCAGGCTCTCATCAAAAAAAAGGGTGGGAGATTTTTACCGATAATATTATTTCTACACTAAGTGCAAATCGAAGTAATCTAGTGTTTATACTTTGGGGGAATTACGCTAAAGCCAAAGAACCCTTGATAGATCAATCAAAGCATTTAGTGCTTAAATCGGCACATCCTTCTCCACTAGGAGCATATAAAGGTTTTTTTGGATGTAAACACTTTTCAAAAACAAATGAATATTTAGAATCAAAAGGGATTAAGCCAATTAATTGGAAATTAAAATCATTAGAGATTCCAACGCTTTTTTAAAAATATAATTTAGATTTCTTTTATTGCAACAAATAATATTTCTTGCTTATCCAGTCTATATCTTTCAATAAGACTTGTGCAGATTTCATTTTTGATATCGAATTCGTCAACTAAGAATCCTGCTTTTTTTATTCTTTCAGGATAATCCAGTCCATGCCATCTGACATGATCATATTGACCAAATATCCTTTCACGTTCTTTCGAGTCAGTTATGCTAAGGTCTTCATGAGTTTCCTTATATGTGTAGTTAATTGGAACCTGCATAATCGCACGGCCACCTGGTTTTAGAATTCTAAATATTTGTTTCATTGCGTCTATGTCATTCTCTACATGCTCCAGCACATGGTTACAGATTACCCAATCGTAAGTATTTTCAGGAAGTGGGATGTCCATAATGTCGAAATGAATATCTGCAAGCGGTGAAACTAAATCACCAGTTGTGTAATCTAGATTTTGAGCTTTTCGGAATTTTTTGTAGAACGGTTGTTCCGGAGCAATATGAAGAACTTTTGCTTCTTTTGTAAAAAAATCAGAGTGATCTCTTAGGTATAACCACATTAATCTATGTCGCTCAAGAGATAAACAAACAGGACAAAGACGATTTACGCCAGCTTTATTCCCATATGGTAAAAATTTATTAAAGTGTTTACCACAAACAGGGCATTCAACTTTATTCCCCATATAAAATGGTCGAATTAAAAAAGAAAATAAATTTGAAAACCTTATTAGCAAAGGTCTTGGTATGTTTCTTACAAAAAATCTTATAAGTTTTCTCATTATTCTAAAACAATCTTTTTAGTGTCGTTGTTTTTATTGTTTACCTCTAGTAAATAATCATGCATCACAAACCAAATATAGGTTTTAATATTTTCATAACCCATATCTTTTAACAAAGATGCATATTGTTTTGTTTGTTTAATATATTGAGGCTTTTCTATATCACCAAATTTATAATCAACAATAATAATCTCATTATCATTCTCCATAATCCTGTCAGGTCTGCGTACAAATGATCCTGGACTTACAATTTCTCTTTCATTACTAACAATATATGTGCCGTTAAACCATGGTAGGATTAGTTCGTGATTGATTCTTTTGGAAATATTCTCTCTATAAACTTGTGAAGAATCTCTACTTATAAATCCACTATTTACAAGTTTTTCAAGTGCTGTGTCAAGGTCCTTAGCTTGTTCTATGTTTTCAAAAATTTTGTGATTAATAATTCCTTCAAGAATATTTGAATTGTTCTCAGATTCGTGTTTTTCTTTTTCGTAAAATGGCTTAATCTTTATCTGCTTGTCTGGAATAAAGACATCATAAGAATTTAAATAATCGGATACATAGGTTCTTTTTGCTTCATAGGGAATTTCTCCACTAACAAAAACTGTTTTGTTTTCCTCAACTGTCTGAGTCCAGTTATCCTTGTCTTGTGAATGCAACTCATTTATTCCAGCATTTAATAATCCTGCTACATTTTTATTGCTTACGTCATTTTCGGCAGAAACGAATAAGCCTTTACGAGCGCGCGTAAAAGCTACGTACATCATATTGTAAGCCTCAATAGTTTGTTTGAATTTATCAAGATGATAATGATTTTCGAAATAACTATTTTCAAGTTTTTTGTCAAATCCTGCAGGCCAAACAGGCAATGTATTATAAGGTTCGATATCGCTGTCTACCCAAATTGTATTATTAAAAGATGAGTATAAACTCCAATTGCAAAATGGTACAAAAATAAAGTCTGCAGCGAGTCCTTTCGATTTGTGAATTGTAATTATGTTGATTGCATTCTGTTTTTCGGGAATTCGTAGATTCTGGTTTTTTCCTTTTTCCTCCCAGTATTCAATAAAGCTTTCTGCTTCAGGGGCTTTGTTTAGTCCAAATTCATGAATCATATCTCTTAATGAATTAAGAAATGGAACATTATGAGGTAGTTTGTTAAGATTAAAAACCTTTATTAAGGTATCTATAACCTCATGTAATAATTTATAACGATAAGTATTTCTTATTGGTTCTAATTTGTCCGAAATAAATTCTGAGTAATCTTGTTTATTGAAAATAATTTCGGATTGTTCTGATAAATTTGTTTGAACGTAATAGGAATAAGCAGCTTCTGTAAATGAGAGATCATCAGTCTCATCAAGAAGATATTTTAAACATGAAATTATTAGTCTGACAGCCTTATTTGATGAGATAAATAGTGCTTCGGAAGAAATAACATCATAAGTAACTCCGGGAATTGCTTCATCTGATTGTGAATGTTTGATTATTTCTTCGGCAATAAAGGACCCTTCCTTGTTTTTTCTGACAAGAATCATTATTTCGCCAGGTTGATAATTTTTTAATTGTAATTCTTCAATGTGTTTTATTAGATTTTTAACAATGTGTTCGTTGACATTACTAGATTTTTTAAATAATTCTACTGTAACGCTTGATTTGAATTCTTTCTTTACCTGTTGTTCAATGTTACTATAAATAGAATCTTGAATAAGGTCACCTGTTATAGGATGAAGAAGGGCAGGGGTTTCTGAATTAACAGTTTCGTGAAGTATTTGTGCTGTATTTTTAAAAAATAAATTATTGAAATCAACTATATTTTTACCACTACGCCAGTTTTCGAATAAAGATATTTCGCTGTAATAGTTAATAAATTCATTTTTCACATCAGAAGCCAGAAGACGCCAATCTCCACCTCTCCAAGAATAAATAGATTGTTTTAAGTCACCAACAAGAATATTTATTTGTTTGTCATCTCCGCTTGATAAACTCTCAGATAGCAGAGGTTTCATGGAGTTCCATTGTATACGACTAGTGTCCTGAAATTCGTCTATAAGGTAATTCTCATAATAAGTCCCTGTTTTTTCGTAAATAAATGAAGAACTGTTTTGATTCGCAATCTCAGATAAGAAAACCGGTACTTCCGAAATTAGAAATTTACCTGATTCGTATAAATTTTGATGAATGATTTGTAAAGCTTTGTCGATTAATGCTGTATAATTTAGCTGTTTTCTAACAATAATTGCGGTATTGTAATTTCTCATTCCATCGAAATAAACCAATTCCATTTTACTGCATTTTGTCATTAACTCCAAGCTTGCAGTACGCAAAGGTTCTGTTGTTAAATCAGCTTTCTTAAGCCATTTGCTAATATCGTCAATGCCTACAAAGTGTTTGTCGACATCCAGTTTGTTTGTTTTAATTTTTTCTTGAGTGCTAAGAATCCTTTTTATAACACTTCGTGTATTCCCTCCGCTAAAATCCTCAAAAGTAAGACCGTATTTGGTCAGAATATTCTTTAAATCATCGCAAACATCTTTAATGTCTTGTAAAAGTCCTGATTCGATTTTAGATATGCTTGCTTTAAACTTACTTACCTTATCCTTGTCACTGAAAAACTCGTTATATT
>CAZUQY010000310.1:0-4248 GCA_964622935.1 uncultured Bacteroidales bacterium
ATTATCGGGATAAATATGATTTTGATGGTTTACAGAATACAGAATGGGTTAGTGAAAGGACTGTTTCAATTCCATTAAGCCCAAAGTTATTAGATTCTGAAGTATTATATATTATTGATTGTGTAAAAATAATAATTTTAGAAGCATTAACACTCATGCTTTAAACTTTTCATAAAAGATATTCATATAATTTTTGCTGTCAACAAAAGCAACAGTATTTTCACCAAGCATAACTGAATTCATAGTATCTGTAGCGAGTGCATCATCTAAATCATAAGTTTCTTTCTCATAATATACTTTTAATCTTTTTTCAAAATCATCATACCAAACAATAAGCTCATCATCGACAAAATAGTCTCTCATATTGATACTTAAGTTTTTAGCTGATCCATTATCAAAAACCTTTAACTGAGTATTCATATTGAACCCAACAAGATTATCACTTGCATGATAATTACTCACAAAATTACTCAATGAATGAAGATAATGATTATGATAAACCTTAAAATTACCTGAATTATCCTCATATGCAATAGCATTATTTGTCACCTGATAATTTTTTAATGGCAAATGTTCAACTTGTTTAATACTGCCATTATCGAAAACCTGAACATTGTCAAGATAATCATTAAAAAAAGACAATTGCTGCGAATAGAGCGGTATAGCAAAGCCCGAGCATATGCTTACACATATTAAAAGAGAAATATTTACCAATTGCTTTTTCATCTGTGGTATATTTTATAACAAAAATAACGAAAACAAACAAGGATTTCATACTTTTGCACCTAAATAATCAAATATTCTGCCAGAAAAAAATTCAGTATGGAAGAGAAAAGAAAAATCAGAGAAATTGCCGAGTTAGGTGAATTTGGCTTAATCGATCATTTAACTTCAGATTTAAAGATAATTAATAAAAATGTAATCAAATCAGTCGGTGATGATGCTGCTGTATTTGAATGTGGTGAAACATGTAACCTAGTTACAACGGATCTTTTGGTTGAAGGAATTCATTTTAACTTGATATATACACCTTTAAAGCATCTTGGATACAAAGCTGTTACAGTAAACCTGAGTGATTTATATGCGATGAATGCAAAACCAAAGTATATAACTGTTTCGATTGCAATTAGTAACAAATTCTCATTAAATGCGATTGAAGATCTATACTCCGGCATTAAACTGGCTTGCGAAAGATTTGATGTTGATTTAATTGGTGGAGATACTACTAGTTCGCTTTCAGGATTATTTATTAATATTACGGCAATTGGCGAAGCAAAAAAAGAAGATATTGTTTATCGTAAAGGAGCTGGGATAAATGATTTAATTTGCGTTAGTGGAGATTTGGGAGCGGCATATCTAGGATTGCAATTACTTGAAAGAGAAAAGAAATTATTCTTAAGCGACACAAAAATTCAACCCAAACTTAATGGTTTTGAATATATAATCGAACGACAATTGAAACCTGAACCTCGAAGGGATATAATTCAAAACCTTAAAAAAGAGGACATTAAACCGAGTTCAATGATTGATATTTCTGACGGATTATCCAGTGAATTATTACATTTATGCAAGCATTCTGATTTAGGATGTAGAATCTTTGAAGAAAAAATACCTATTCATCCGCAAAGCCTAGATGCATGCGAAATGTTTCATCTAGACTCATCTTTACCAGCTCTAAATGGAGGTGAAGATTACGAACTACTATTCACAGTCCCATTATCCAAAAAAGAAGAAATCGAAAAAATCAAAGACATTAATATAATTGGCTATATGTGCGATAAAAAAGAAGGGAAATACTTTATACCACGAAATGGGCAGGAATTAGAACTTAAGGCACAGGGATGGGACCCCATATCATAAAAAAAGCACAGTATCCTGTGCTTAATAACTAAATGTTTTTGTTTCTATCCTTCTGATTTATCAAAATATCCCTTGATAATACCTCTTTTAGAATTCCGGATAAAAAGTATAATTTCATCGCGCTCTTTACTAGCAGGTAATTCAGCCTCTATGTATTCTACAGCTTGTGACACATTCATGCCCTGATTAAATAATACTCTATAAATATCCTGAATTTTATTAATTTTTTCGTTGCAAAAACTTCTACGTCTTAATCCGATAGAATTAACCCCTGCATATGAAAGTGGGTATCTTGCTGCCTTTACATACGGTGGAACATCTTTGCCTACAAGTGAATTTCCTGCAAGCATTGTATGTGAACCTATATGAACAAACTGATGAATAAGACAATGAGCACTAATAATAGCAAAATCATCAACGATAACTTCTCCACCAAGAGCAACTCCGTTAACAAGAATAACATTATCTCCAACAACACAATCATGTGCAACATGCACATATGCCATCAAAAGACAATTTGAACCGACTACAGTCTTTCCTTTTGCTGCTGTTCCTCGGTTTATTGTAACAAATTCACGTATTGTTGTGTTATCTCCAACTACCGCGGTAGATTCTTCACCCTGAAATTTAAGGTCTTGTGGGATTGCTCCAATAACAGCACCTGGAAAAATTTTACAATTTTTACCAATACGTGCACCTTCCATTATTGTAACATTAGATCCTATCCAAGTTCCTTCTCCAATTACAACATTTTTATAAATTGTGACAAAAGGTTCAATTACAACATTATTGGCAATAACTGCCGATGAGTTAACATAAGAAAGAGGCTGATTCATAACTAGTCTTTTTGTTTAACGATTTGTGCATACATTTCTGCCTCACTGGCAAGTTCTGTGCCAACATAAGCTTCGCCTTTCATGTGAGCAATACCACGACGTATAGGATCAAGTAATTTTAATCTCATGACTAAAACATCTCCTGGAACAACTTGTCTGCGAAATTTGACTTTGTCAATTTTCATAAAGAACGTCAAATAGTTTTCAGGATCCGGAACAGTATTCAACACAAGAATTCCACCAGTCTGAGCCATTGCTTCTATCTGTAGCACACCTGGCATTACAGGTTCATTTGGAAAATGACCTGCAAAATAATACTCGTCATTACTAACATTTTTAACACCTAACACTTCGGTATCTGTTAGTGTCATAATTTTATCAACAAATAGAAATGGGTAACGGTGAGGTAAAAATTCCTTTACCCTGTTTATATCCATAAGAGGCTTAGCATCAGGATTATATAAAGGAATACCTTTTGTTGCTTTTTTTGATTTATTTAACTGAATGTGCTCACGAATCAATTTTGCCATCTCAGTATTTCCGTAATGTCCGGGACGACGAGCCAAAACAGAACCATTAAATCTATATCCGGTTAAAGCAAGATCACCAATTAAATCCAACAATTTATGACGAGCAGGTTCGTTAGTAAATTGAAGTTTAAGATTATTTAGAACACCTGATGTTTGGACTGCAACACTAGGTCTATTAAACAATTTGGCAAGTCGATCAAACTCTTCCTGTGAGCTCTCTTTATCAACAATAACAATTGCATTATCTAAATCACCTCCTTTAATAAGATTTAACCTAATTAAAGGTTCTAATTCACTAAGAAAAACAAATGTCCGACAATCAGCAACGCCTTTAGTAAAATCTTTTAGATTATTAAGAAAAGCGTATTGGTTTGACAAAATCTCTGATTTATAATCTACCAGAACCTTAAGCTTGTAACTTGTATCAGGAAAAATATTTATTTCAATATCTCTTTCCTCATCAACAAAACTTAAATTTTCCGTAATATTATAGACTTTCAGTTCCGCATCTTGTTCTTTGATGCCAGCGTTATGATAAGCTTCAACAAAGTACTTTGAGCTTCCGTCAAGAATTGGGACTTCAGGTCCATCAATTTCAAAAATAACATTATCAATCCCCAGAGCATATGTTGCCGCCAACAAATGTTCTATTGTACTAATACTTGCATTGTTATTTGAAATTGTTGTTCCACGCGAAGTGTCCGAAACATAGTCTGCAATTGCAGGAACCTCAGGATTCCCATCCAAATCAGTTCTGATAAAGACATATCCAGTATCTGGATTTGCAGGTTTAATTCTGAGGTTGGTTTTCTTTCCAAAATGTAATCCAGGCCCTTCTAAACTAACCTCTTTTAAAATCGTTTTTTGCTTCATATAATTAAACACAAACGTAAATCTTTCTTAAAAAACGAAACAAAGATACAATTAACTAATTAATTTGAAAATAATTGTGCGATTTTATGCTAATTTAATTTTTGGACAATGTATATATAAGTCTAATTTAGAGTGTTAACAATAATTAT